>CAXTTB010000094.1:0-9926 GCA_964246905.1 uncultured Acetobacteraceae bacterium
CGCCTCGCCGCGCCGGACAACAGCCTGAACGCCCCGGTCCGCGCCGACAGCGAGGGCGAGTGGCAGGACTGGCTGGTGGACGAGAGCGACAGCCAGGAAAGCGCGCTGGCGGACCGCGAGGAGCTGAGCGGACGCAAGGCGCTGCTGAGCGGCGCGTTGAAGACGCTGAACGAGCGCGAGCGGCACATCCTGATCGAGCGGCGGCTCAAGGACAACCCGACGACGCTGGAGGACCTGTCGCAGCAATACGGCATCTCCCGCGAGCGGGTGCGGCAGATCGAGGTCCGCGCCTTCGAGAAGCTGCAGAAGGCGATGAAAACGCAGGTCGCCGAGCGCCGCATGGCGACTCAGCAGGCGGCCTAGCCGATACCGCCCCGCATGGCTTGCGGGGCGGCTCAGCCCTCGAACGGGTCGCGCATCAGGATCGTGTCGTCCCGTTCCGGACTGGTGGACAGCAACGTCACCGGCGTTTCCACCAGTTCCTCGATCCGACGCACGTACTTGATGGCCTGGGCCGGCAGCGCCGCCCAGGACCGCGCGCCGCGGGTCGATCCGGCCCAACCCTCAATCGTTTCATAGATCGGCTCCGCCTTCGCCTGTGCCGCCTGGCCGGCCGGAAGGTGGCTCACCCGTCGCCCGCCGATCTCATAACCGACGCCGATCTTCAGTTCCGCCATGCCGTCCAGCACGTCGAGCTTGGTCAACGCCAGGCCCTGGATGCCGCCCACCTTGACCGCCTGCCGGACCAGCGCCGCGTCGAACCAGCCGCAGCGGCGCGGGCGGCCCGTCACCGTGCCGAACTCATGCCCGCGGGTGCCGAGTTGACGCCCGGTTTCGTCATGCAGCTCCGTCGGGAACGGCCCGGCGCCCACGCGCGTCGAGTAGGCCTTGGCGATGCCGAGCACGAAGCCGATCCCCGCCGGGCCGATTCCCGATCCGGCGGCTGCGGTGGCGGCAATCGTGTTGCTGCTGGTCACGAAGGGGTAGGTCCCGTGGTCCACGTCCAGCATCACGGCCTGCGCGCCTTCGAACAGGATGCGGCGGCCTGCGCGCCGGGCCTCGTCCAGGCGTTCCCACACGGCCTCGACATGCGGCAGCAGGCGCGGCGCCAGGCCGAGCAGCAGGTCCAGCAGCTCCTGCTTCTGCGCCGGCTGCGCGCCCAGCCCGGTCAGCAGCGTGTTGTGATGCAGCAGCAGCTCATCCAGCTTGTCCGACAGCACCTCGGGTTCCGCGAGGTCGCAGACGCGGATGGCCCGGCGCGCGACCTTGTCCTCGTAGGCGGGGCCGATGCCGCGCCCGGTGGTGCCGATCTTGCGGTCGCCGCGGGCTGCCTCCCGGGCGCGGTCGAGCGCGCCGTGCACCGGCAGGATCAGGATGGCGTTCTCGGCGATGCGGAGGTTGTCCGGCGTCACGTCGAGGCCCTGGGCGCGCACCCGGTCCATCTCGGCCAGCAACGCCACCGGGTCGATCACGACGCCGTTGCCGATCACCCCGAGCTTGCCGCGCACCAGCCCGCTGGGCAGCAGGGACAGCTTGTATGTCTGGTTGCCGACCACCAGCGTGTGCCCGGCGTTGTGCCCGCCCTGAAAACGCACCACCACGTCGGCGCGGCTGGCGAGCCAATCCACCACCTTGCCCTTCCCCTCGTCGCCCCATTGGGCGCCAATCACGGCAACGTTGGGCATTCAGCTCTCCGGGGTCAGCGGAACGGCCGCGCCGTCCCGCAGGATGTGGGTGCAGCCGAGGCGCCGGGCCTCGCCGGCTGGATCGGGCGTGTCGGCCAGGGCCGAAAGCGTGGCGAAGCCGCCCTCGCGCAGCGCGGCGCCCTGCCCGCGGGGCGTGTTCCAGGGCAGGAAGGCCCGGCGCCGGATAGCCCGGGGCGGCAAGGCGCGCAGCATCGCGTCGGGGTAGAGCGTAAGGCCCGCCGCCGGCTCGCCATCCTCGGACACGTAGCGCCCGCCGCGGCCCAGCTCCTCATGCCGGCCCGGCGCGAACACCGTGACGCAGATGCCGGAATGGTAGCGGAAGCCGCGGAACTCGATGGGGTCGAGCGTCAGCCGGATGTCGGGCGCCTGGCGCAGGATCGCCTGCACCGTCTGGCGCAGCCGGGCGCACAGCGCTGCGGCCAAGGGCGGAAGCCGGGCCGCTTCCAGCATCTCCAAGGCGGGCGCCACGGGACCGGCGACGAGCAGCAGATCGGTCAGCAGCCGGGCCAGCGCGCCGCCGTGCTCCGCGACGGCGGCGGAGTCCTTGCGGTCCAGCGCCCGCGTCAGCGCCAGGCGGGACGCCCCGGCGATCCCCGCCTCGTCCAGCAAGGTGGGCGCCAACTGCGGCAGCGTCAGGTCGAAGCTCACCCGGTCCATGCCGACCTCGGCCAGCGCCTCCGCGCCTACCAGCACGATCTCCGCATCGGCCGCGGCGCTGTCCACGCCGAGCAGCTCCACCCCGGCCTGCGCCACCTGCCGCTCCGGCGCGATCTGGCTGCCGCGCACCCGCAGGCACTGCCCGGCATACGAGAGCCGCAGCGGGCGCGGGCGGCCGGCCAGCCGGGTGGCGGCGATGCGGGCGACCTGCGGCGTCATGTCGGCGCGCACCCCCATCATGCGGTGGGTGTCCGGGTCCATGACGCGGAAGATCTGGTCCGTCACCGCGGCGCCTGACCCGGCCAGCAGCCCGTCCTCGAACTCGATCAGCGGCGGCTTCACCCGCTGGTAGCCGTGCGCGGAGAAAGTCTCCATCAACGCGGACACGGTCGCAGCCTCGGCCTCTGCCTCCGGCGGCAGCAGGTCGCGCAGGCCGGAGGGCAGCAGCGCCGGGTTGGGAGGCGTGTCTTCGGTCATGGGCAGCCCGGTTCTAGCCTAGAATTGCAGCGGCGTCGCCTGCATCACCAACGGCAGGCCGCGCACGGCCGCCAGCACGGCATCCGGCACCGGCTGATCGACGCTCACCAGGCAGATCGCATCGCCCCCGGTCGCGGCACGCCCGAGATGGAAGGTGGCGATGTTGATGCCGGCGTCCGCCAGCGTCGCGCCGAACCGCCCGATGAAACCGGGCCGGTCCTGGTTGGTGACGTACAGCATGGACCGGCCGAAATCGGCCTCGACCTTGATGCCCTTGATCTCCACCAGCCGTGGGCGGGCGCCGGCGAACAGGGTGCCGGCGACGGAGCGGGTCTGCCGGTCGGTCGCGACGGTGACGCGCACGAGGGTCTGGTACTCGCCGGGCCGGTCATGCACGGTCTCCGCCACATCCAGGCCGCGCTCCCGGGCGATCACCGGGGCGTTCACCATGTTCACCCCGGCCATCAACGGCGCGAGCAGCCCGGACAACAAGGCCGCCGTCATCGGGCGGTGGTTCAGCGGCGCGGCCAGGCCCTCGTACTCGACCGACACGCTGCGCAGCACCCCCTCCCCCGCCTGGGTCATCTGCCCGGCGAACAGGCCCAGCAGCCGGCACAGCTCGATGTAGGGCCTGAGCCGCGGCGCGTCCTCCGCCGAGACGGAGGCCATGTTGATCGCGTTCGACACCGCGCCGGTCAGCAAGAAGTCGCTCATCTGCTCGGCCACCTGCAGCGCAACGTTCTCCTGCGCCTCCGACGTCGCGGCGCCGAGGTGCGGCGTGCACACCACGTTGTCCAGGGCGAACAGCGGGCTGTCGGTCGCAGGCTCCGTCTCGAACACGTCGAGCGCCGCGCCGGCCACCTGGCCCGACCGGAGCGCCTCCGCCAAGGCCGCCTCGTCGAGCAGGCCGCCGCGGGCGCAGTTCACGATGCGGACACCGCGCTTGCAGGCGGCGATGGCGTCGCGCGACAGGATGTTGCGCGTGGCGTCGGTGAGCGGCGTGTGGAGCGTGATCACGTCGGCCCGGGCCAGCAGCTCCGGCAGCTCGACCTTCTCCACGCCCAGGTCGAGCGCCCGCTTCTCCGTGAGGTAGGGGTCATAGGCGATGACCCGCATCCGCAGGCCCACCGCCCGGTCCGCCACGATGGAGCCGATGTTGCCGCAGCCGATCAGGCCGAGCGTCTTGGCCGTCAGCTCCACGCCCAGGAAGCGGTTCTTCTCCCATTTTCCTGCCCGGGTGCTGGCCGTCGCCTCCGGGATCTGCCGGGCGAGGGCGAACATCATGGCGATGGCGTGCTCGGCCGTGGTGATGGCGTTGCCGTTCGGCGTGTTCATCACCACGACGCCGCGGGCGGTCGCGGCCTTCACGTCCACGTTGTCCACCCCGATGCCGGCCCGGCCGACGATCCGCAGCCGGGGCGCCGCGTCCAGCAGCTCGCGCGTCACCTTGGTGGCGGAGCGGATGGCGAGGCCGTCGTAGCCGTCGATGATGCCGCGCAGCTCCGCGGGCGCCAGGCCGGGCTGCAGATCGACGGACAGGCCGCGCGCCCGGAAGATCTCGACCGCCGCCGGCGAGAGCTTGTCGCTGATCAGGACCCGGGCGGTCATGCCGGGCGCACCTGGGCATAGGCCCAGTCGAGCCAGGGCAGCAGCGCCTCGATGTCGGACGTTTCCACCGTCGCGCCGCCCCAGATCCGCAGGCCCGGCGGCGCGTCGCGGTAGGAGGCCACGTCGAAGGCGACGCCTTCCTTGTCCAAGAGGGACGCCAGCCGCTTGGCGGCCTTCGCCTGCTCCTCGGGCGAGAGCGCCGAGAACCACGGCGCGGTGATGCGGAGGCAGATGGAGGTGCAGGAGCGGGTCGCCGGGTCGGCGGCAAGGAAACCGGCCCAGGGCGTGCGCTCCACCCAGGCGGCGACGGCGGCGAGGTTTGCCTCGCTGCGCGCGATCAGCGCCGGCAGGCCGCCGATGCTTTCGGCCCAGCGCAGGCCGTCGAGCGCGTCCTCGACGCACAACATGCTGGGCGTGTTGATCGTCTCGCCCCGGAAGATGCCGGCGCTGAGCTTGCCGCCGCTGGTCAGGCGGAACACTTTCGGCAGTGGCCAGGCGGGCTTGTGGCTTTCCAGCCGGGCGACGGCGCGGGGGGACAGGGCCAACATGCCGTGCGCGGCCTCCCCGCCCAGCACCTTCTGCCAGGACCAGGTGACGACATCGAGCTTCTCAAATGGCAGCGCCATGGCGAACGCGGCGGAGGTGGCGTCGCAGATCACCAGACCCTCGCGATCCCGCGCGATCCAGTCGGCATGGGGCAGACGCACGCCGGAGGTCGTGCCGTTCCACGCCAGCACCAGGTCGCGGGCGGGATCGATCCGCGTGAGGTCCGGCAGGCTGCCGTAAGGCGCCGACAGCACCCGGGCATCGGCGAGCCTGAGCTGCTTCACGGCATCGGTGGCCCAGGCCTCGGAAAAGCTCTCGAACGCCAGGATGTCCACGCCGCGGGCGCCGAGCATGGACCACATCGCCATCTCGACCGCGCCGGTGTCGGAGCCGGGCACGATGCCGAGCAGCCAGTCCTCTGGCAGGCCCAGGATGGCGCGGGAGCGGTCGATCACCTCCGCCAGGCGCGCCTTCGGCCCGGCCGCGCGGTGGCTGCGGCCCAGCAGCGCGCCGGACAGCGCGTCCAGGCTCCAGCCCGGACGCTTGGCGCAGGGGCCGGATGAGAAGTCGGGGTTGGCCGGGCGCAGGTGCGGCTTGGCCACGGCCGGCGCGGCGTCGAGTGCGAGCGTCATGTCCGCTCTCCCTTCCAGAAGAGAAGCGTCCCGGTGGGGGGACGTGGCCCGCCGAGAGGCTTAGCCGCGGGCCGGCGTCCAGGCAAGCCGGGCGGGATCGACGGTCACGCCATGCCCGAGCGGCCCGTGCCCGGCGCCGAACCCCGGGGCCGCCAGGATCGCCGCATGGACGTAGGCGACGCCGCGCCGCACCGCGTCCGAGAGCGTCATGCCCTGCGCCAGCCCGGCCGCGACCGCGCTGGCCAATGTGCAGCCGGTGCCATGGGTGTGGCGCGTCTCCACACGCGGGCTTTCGATCACCTCAAGACCGGCGGAGGTCGCGAGGATGTCCTGCACCACCGCCCCGTGCAGGTGCCCGCCCTTCAGCAGCACCGCCGCGGCGCCCAGGTCCAGCAACGCCTGCGCCGCGCGGCGGGCGGCGGCATGGTCGGTGATGGCGAGGCCGGGCAGCGGCCCCGCCGCCGGCACGTGGGGGGTCAGCAGGGGGGCGAGCGGCAGCTGGCCGCGCCGCATGGCCGCGACCGCGGCGTCGTCCAGCAGCCGCGCCCCGCCCTTGGCGACCATCACCGGGTCCACGACCAAGGGGAGATGGCCGCGCCGGCTCAGGGCCGCCGCCGCCGCCTGCACGGCCTCGGCGCTGCCCAGCATCCCGGTCTTCAAAGCATCCGCGCCGACATCGTCCAGCACGGCGTCGATCTGCTGGCGGATGAAGCCCGGCGCCACCGGCAGCACGCCGTGCACGCCCAGGGTGTTCTGCGCCGTCAGCGCCGTGACCGCGGTCGCAGCATAGCCGCCCAGGGCCATGACCGCCTTGATGTCCGCCTGGATGCCCGCGCCGCCGCCGGAGTCCGACCCCGCGACGACCAGCACGCGCCCGCGGGGCACGCCGTTCATGCGGCCTCGTGCGCCGCCGCGAGGATCGTGTCGCAAAGCTGGGCGACGATCCGGCTCACGGTCGCCTCGTCCTCTCCCTCCGCCATCACGCGCAGGACCGGCTCGGTGCCGCTCATGCGCAGCAGCAGACGGCCGGTCTGGCCCAGCTCGGCCTCCGCATCGGCCACCGCCGCGATCACGTGGGGGTCCTTCAACGGCGAGCGCCCGGTGAAGCGCACGTTGCGCAGCATCTGCGGCAGCGGGTCGAACAGCTTGCACGCCTTGCTCGCCGGGCGGCCCTGCTGGACCAGCACGGCCAGGACCTGCAGCGCCGCGACCAAGCCGTCCCCCGTGGTCGCGTAGTCCGACAGGATCATGTGGCCGGACTGCTCGCCGCCGACGTTGATGCCGCTGGCGCGCATACGCTCGGCCACGTAGCGGTCGCCGACCTGGGTGCGGTGCAGCGCGACGCCCTCCGACGCCAGGAACCGCTCCAGCCCAAGGTTGGACATCACCGTCGCGACCACGCCGTCCCCGGTCAGCCGCCCGGCCCGGCCCCAATACTGCGCGATCAAGCCCAGGATCTGGTCGCCATCGATGATCTGGCCGCGCTCATCGGACAGCAGCAGCCGGTCCGCGTCCCCGTCGAGCGCCAGGCCGAGGTCCGCGCCGTGCTCCAGCACCTTGGAGCACAGGAAGGACGGCACGGTGGAGCCGCAGCCGCTGTTGATGTTGAACCCGTCGGGTTCCACACCCACCGGGATGATGGTGGCGCCGAGTTCCCACAGCACGGTCGGCGCCACGCTGTAAGCGGCGCCGTTCGCGCAATCCACGACGATCTTCAACCCGGACAGCGTGACGCCGCGGGGGAACGTGCCCTTGGCGGCCTCGATGTAGCGCCCGCCGGCGTCGTTCAGCCGGACGGCGCGACCGAGCTTGGAGGGCGAGGCAAGCTGGGCGGATCGGTCCGCCGCCATCAGCATCTCGATCTCCGCCTCGGTCTGGTCGGACAGCTTGAACCCGTCAGGGCCGAACAGCTTGATGCCGTTGTCCTCGAACTGGTTGTGCGAGGCCGAGATCATCACCCCGAGGTCGGCGCGCAGGCTGCGGGTCAGCATGGCGATGGCCGGCGTCGGCAACGGGCCGACCAGCGTCACGTCCATGCCCGCGCCGATGAAGCCCGCGACCAGGGCCGGCTCGATCATGTAGCCCGACAGGCGGGTGTCCTTGCCGATCACCACCTGGTGCCGGTGGTTGCCGCGCACGAAGATCAGCCCGGCCGCCTGCCCCACCTTCAGCGCCGTTTCCGCCGTCATCGGGTCCACGTTGGCCTTGCCGCGAATGCCGTCCGTGCCGAACAGGCGCCTGCTGGTGGTCATGATGTTCCTCGGATTTTTGCGGGGATCATAGGTGAGCCGGCCAGGCGCTGCCAGGTCCGAACCGCCTGGACCGTCGCCGCGACATCGTGGACCCGGAGGATGGCCGCGCCCTGTGACAAAGCATACAGGCCCGCCGCGATTGAACCCGCCATGCGCTGCTTCGCGTCCCCCACGCCGCTCAACTCGCCGATCAACCGCTTGCGCGATACCCCAACCACGATCCGGCAGCCCAAACCTAGCAAGATCGGCAAACGTTGCAACAACGCAATATTATGCTCGGCTGTTTTCGCAAAGCCGATGCCGGGATCGACCGCGATGTTTAACCGGACAACGCCTGCGGCCTCGGCCACGCCGATCCGGGCCGCGAGTTCGGCCAGCACTTCGGCGCCGACATCGCCATAGGCCGCGTGCGCCGTCATCGTGGCCGGCGTGCCCCGCATGTGCATCAGCACCACCGGGCAGGCACGGCGTGCGACAAGTGCCGCCGCCGCAGGGTCATGGGACAAGGCTGTGACGTCGTTGACGATGGCCGCCCCGGCGTCGAGCGCCGCCGCCATGGTGCCGGCGTTCCTTGTATCGACCGAGAGCGGGACGCCATGGCCCGCAAGCGCCGCGACGACCGGCAGGATGCGGCGCTGTTCCTCTTCGGGCGGAACGGGTGCGGCGCCGGGCCGGGTCGATTCGCCGCCGATGTCGAGGATGCCGGCGCCCTCCGCGATCATGCGCCGCCCGGCTTCGATGGCCTGGGCCGCATCCATGGCGTCGCCGCCGTCGCTGAAACTGTCCGGCGTGACGTTGAGGATGCCCATGATAACCGGACCGGACGGCAGCCCGGCCCAGCCATGGCCTGTAACGTCACCGAAGGCCGACGTGTCCGACATGCCGATCATAGAAAAACGGCCGGCATCCGATGATGCCGGCCGTCTGTCCTGTAGGTCCCGCTCAGCCCGGCTGCGGCGCCGGGCCAAGCCCGCCGGTAGGCGGGGGGGCTGCCGGACGCCCGGCCGAGGGCACCGAAGCGCGCCGGTTCTCCGCGGCCGGCTCATCGACCACCTTGCGGACCACGGGATCGCCGCGCAGCACGGTGCGGATATCCTCGCCCGACAGTGTCTCGTATTCCAGCAGGCCCCGTGCCAGACGGTGCAGTTCCTCCAGCCGCTCGGTCAGCAGGCTCTTGGCGCCGCCGTAGGCATTGTCGATGATCTGCTTGATCTCCGCGTCGATCTCCCGGGCCGTCACTTCGGACACGTTCTTGTTCTGCGTGACCGAGTGGCCCAGGAACACCTCCTGGCTGTTGTCGCCGTAGGCGATCATGCCGAGCTTGTCGCTCATGCCCCACTCCGTGACCATCACGCGGGCGATGTTGGTCGCCTGCTTGATGTCCCCGGCGGCGCCGTTCGACACCTTGTCCGGCCCGAACACCAGCTCCTCGGCGACGCGCCCGCCCATTGCCATCTTCATGCGGGCCAGCAGCCGCGCCTTGCTTTCGGACAGGCGGTCGCCCTCCGGCAGGCTCATCACCAGGCCCAGCGCACGGCCGCGCGGGATGATGGTCGCCTTGTGCACCGGGTCGCACTCCGGGTCGTTGATGGCGCACAGGGCATGGCCGGCCTCGTGGTAGGCGGTCATGCGCTTCTCGTCCTCGCTCATGACGAGCGACTTCCGCTCCGCGCCCATCATGACCTTGTCCTTGGCGTTCTCGAACTCGGACATCGCCACCACCCGCTTGCCGAGCCGGGCCGCGAGCAAAGCCGCCTCGTTCACCAGGTTGGCGAGGTCCGCACCGGAGAAGCCGGGCGTGCCGCGGGCGATCACCTTCGGGTCCACGTCGCTGGCCAGCGGCACCTTCCGCATGTGCACGCGGAGGATCTTCTCGCGCCCGTTCACGTCCGGGTTCGGCACGACCACCTGGCGGTCGAAGCGGCCGGGGCGCAGCAGGGCCGGGTCCAGCACGTCGGGGCGGTTGGTCGCGGCGATGAGGATCACGCCCTCATTGCTCTCGAAGCCGTCCATCTCGACGAGCATCTGGTTCAGCGTCTGCTCACGCT
>CAXTTB010000095.1:0-5911 GCA_964246905.1 uncultured Acetobacteraceae bacterium
GCCTGGAGCAGGTCCCATTCCAGGCACCGCAGTTCGGCAAGCACCTGCTCGTCCACCTTGGCCTCGTCCCCGCCGCAATACCAGTCCAGGTAATCCCTGCCGCCCCGGAGTCCCGCCACGACGCTTCCGGCGCCCCGCCAACAGGCACGCCAGTGCCGGCCGGTGCCCTCGTGCCGCCCGGCCGTGCCGCACACCGCGGCGGAGAGCAGATGCGCGAACACGTCGCCCTCCCCCACCAGAGCGCGCATCCGGGCGGACATGGCCAGATCGCGCTCCAAGTCGGCGGGAGGCGCCTCGCCCGGCGTGACGGGCCGGCTCCACACCAAGTCGTCGTCCGCAAGGCCGGCCTGCCTGGTCAGCACCGTGCGCTGGTCACGGTCCCGTCCGGCAGCAGGCAGCCCCACGCCTCATGCGGGATGCCGTCCAACAGGATGAGCTCGCCGTCGCCGTGCCATTCCCGGCTGGTCCGCTGCTCCTGTGATGCAGCCAAGGTGCCGGGCAGCCGGTGCACCGTCGGTTCCCGCTGGTCTGCGTTGTCCTGGTCCTCATCCATGGCATCGCTCTCTGTTCCGGTGGGCCGGGATCAGCCGTCGAGCGGGTCGAGCTCGCCGCTCCCGGCCATCGCCACGGCGAACAGTCGCAGCGTGTGCAGCATCCGGACCATGCAGGCATGTTGCGCCAGCATGCAAACGTGGTGGCCGACCAAGCCTTCCTGGCGCAGGATTTGGCGTGACACCGCCTTGGTCGGGCCCACTCCGCAACGACGGTTGTGGGTGCGGGCCGGCACCTTGGCCCAAGTGACGCCGGTGACGGCGATGGCCAGGCGGATGACCGGCATGTCCCGGGTCGGATCGATGGTGGCTGGCATGGGCCACATCTCCCACTGGAACAGGCGCGCATAGGCCGATCTCCGGTGGGCTGGCACGGCGCTCCCCGTTGCTTGCCGGGGCTGCGCCGTCGCGTGGCCACGGAACCCGGTCCGGTTTGATCGGCCGAACAGGCCCTGGCCAAACCCGCATGGCATCGACGTCGAGCATTCCGCCGCCACGAGCCGGTCAGAAGTGGTACGCTACCCCCGCCACCCAGTGGTCTCCGAAGCGCGCGTAGGTTGCCTCGGCCACCGCCGGCCAGCTTGCCTCCGGCGGCAGGCCGAGGGTGGCGAACGCCTCCGCAGGGCCGGGCTCCGGCCAGGTGCCTAGCCAACGCGAGCGGTCTTCGGCCGCACCGGGCGGCAACACGAGCACACCAGGGCACGCGTGCTTCCGGCCAGCCCGCACGTCCGCCAGCAGGGTCGCCACGAGCTCGACGTTGCGGTTGCTCAGCACGTCGAACGCGGCCGCGGGCGCCTGGCCGAGAGCCGCCTCGAACTGGTCCCGAAGGTTGGCGAGAAGCGAGCGGCCGCGGCTCTCGCCGGACGACACGGCGGCGACGCCGCGTCCCGCGCCGCGCTCCGGCTCGCCGATGATGCGTCCGTCGAAGCACCCGCCCAGGTCCCACCAGTCCCAGCGCCCGAGTGGGTTGAGCCAATGCCCGTAGTCGCCCGTCACGGGGTGGCGCTCCAGACGGGAGCTGAAACAATCGTGGAACGTGTCTAGGTCCATCATGTCTGCGAAGCGCACGCTCCAGCGCCGGAGCCCGCGCCGCCGCATCTCGTCGCGCACCTTCGTGGTGTCGACATACCAGGGGGCTTGGTCATCATTTTCGACCCGCAGCCCGCCTTTGCCCTGGTCGGTGAACGTGAGCCTTGCCGCGTGCACGCATCGCATCGCAGCGCCTCCGTCTCGTCGCGGAAGGCGAGGCAGTCCGTCCGGCACCTCGCCGCGCCCGCCCCGCTGGAAGGGGGCGAGCGACGCCCGGATCGCGTCAGCGGGCGGACTGTCGGCGAAGGGCAGGACCACGTAGGCGACGTCGAACACGTCAGGCTCCTTTCCGCAAGGGCGCTTCGCTGGCCGGGGCGGCCTCACTAGACACCGCCGTGGTCCGGTCTGCCACCTTGCGGAACGATGGCTTGCTAGGCTTCGGCCGCGGACGCGATCAGCCTGCGCCGCTCCGGGATGTCGAGGAACGCCCGCGTCGTGATCACGCCGATGTCGGCGGCAGATGCCTGGGCGGCGATGACGTTCGGCACCCTCTCGTTCTCATGGACCACGATGGTCGCCGCGTCGGCTTCCCGCACGGTCTCGACCAGCCAACCGACGATGGCGTTCTCACCCCCGTTCCGCATGGAGAAGGTTGGGTCCGTGACGCGCGCCAGCGCAATGGCGCGTCCGGTGTCCGTTTCCGCCACTTGGACGGGCGCGTTGCTACCCGGGAGCTTGCCGTCCTCGATCCATCGGGCAAGGGCGCCTACGCCGGGCTTCGCTGGGTCGCGCGTCACCTTGTCCACGACGATGTCGACCAGGATCACGGCGCGTCCCACCTCGTGGAGGAGGTGGAGGGCGCCGGCCTGCGCCAAGTGGATCAGCGGGTCGGCGTCCGGGACGACGATGTCGGGCCGGGCGGTCGGGTCGAGGGTTGGAAGGGCCATTGGTTCCCCTTGCGGCTTGGCCTGCGTCCCGCCCGCCCCGCCGCAGGCGGCTTGGGCGTCTTTGACGCGCTGGAGGGCGTGCGGCGGCCCGACGATCTCGGGAGCCGCCGGGGATCGTCATCCTTCGTCACATGGGAAAGGTTCGAAGAGCCGGAGGCCTGGATGCCGGGTCGATGACCTGCGAGGAACTTCTCGACAAGGCCCGCCGTGCCTGTCAGCGGCGACGCCCCGGCCGTTGCGGCAGTGCCTTGTCAATCCGACTGCTGCTCGTCGACCAGCTTGCGGACGGCGTCGATGCGTTCCTGGCAGTAGCGTGCCAGGACGTTTGCCCGGCGGACGAGCGGCTCGATCGCGTCGACGTCCGGCACCTTGTTCGGCGCGGGCTTCAACTCCGCGGCGATCCGCTGCAGCTCCGCATAGGCCTCCGCGAACTTCCGGGGCGGCTCGTCGGTCGGCATGGTCGTGGGTGCGTCGCTCATCTCTTCTCCTGTGCGTCCATCGGTCTCAGGTCCGCCGAACCGTCCCGCAAGTCGGCCCGGATCATGCCGGCCGAGGCCACAGCCGCCACGCTGGTGAGTGGAAGCCCATCGGGGCCGCGCAGGACGGCATAGCCGGCGGCGATCACCGCCCGGGGGTCGAGCGCCTCCGTCGTGGCCTGTACGCGGCCGACCGTCGCCTGGCACTCGTCCAGTGTCCGACGCACGCCGGTGGTGACCGACCCGAGGATCCATGCCACCTGGGCGGCCGCGAGTCCTGGCAACTCCGCCGTCTGCGCCGCGCCTGCTGGGCGGGCGCGGCGCCGCCCGTCCTGCACAGGCCGGCGCGTAGCGTCGGTGTCCCCCGCCAGGGCGCACACCGCGGCCCGGGCTCCTGCCGCCGTGGCGTCAAGTGTCGGCGCGAGGGACGAACGCACCGCCTGAGCGGACGCCGCCGCCTCCTGCTCTGCCGACCGCAAGGCCGCGCCGGTCGAGGCGCCCACCTCGCGGACGACGCGGGCGAGGGCGTCCGATGCATCGGCGACGGCCGGCCCGGGTCTGTCCCGGACCGTGCGGACCGACGCCGCGATGCCCTGCTCCGCGGTCCGCAGCGCGGTGCCGGCGGAGGTCGCCATCTCGTGGGTGACGCCGAGGCCGGTTGCCGCGCCGGCGACGGCAGCCATCGGCGCGGCACGGATCACCTGACCCGCCGTCGCGACGCCCTGCTCGGCCATCCGCAAGACCCCGGTGGCCAAGGTCGCGATTTCGCGGGCCGCACCGCCCGCGGCCATGGTCGCGGCATTGGCAGCCGCGGCCGGAGCGATCCGCACGGTCTGGATCGCCTCTTGCATGGTCGACTCCGTCAGCCTCAGAAGGCCTGCCGTCCCGACGGCGACTCCTTGGGTGGCGATGGTCAGGGCTTTCCGTGCGGCGTCGTGCCTCGACTTGGCGGCGGAGCGCACCGCCAGGACTGCAACGTCCACGAACTCGCGTGACCGTTCCAGGGATTGGCGGGTGTGCGGGCGCAACGCATGGACCACGGTCCTGACCCCCGCCTCGGACAGGCGCAGGAGTTCGCCCACGTTTGCCTGGACCTCGTGGTCCGCCTTGGAACGGCCGGCACCGAGGAGGGCGAGGTCTGCGCCCGCTTGGACACGGATCGCCCGGATGGACCGGTCCGCCTCCAGCGCAGCGGTCGAGATGGTGGCCTTGACGTGTTCGGCCACCTTCGACGGGGTGTCGCAGGCGATGCAGGCGACCTCGTCCAGCAGGATCCTGTCCCGCTCGTGCCCGATGCCCGTCATGACCGGCACGGGCATGAGACAGACGGCCCTCGCAAGTGCGTGGTCGGCGAGCTAGGCGAGGTCGCCAGAGGCGCCACCGCCCCGTATGATGGCGACCGCGCAGAAACGCCCCGACCTGCATTCCAGGAAGATGGACCGCAGGATCTCGACGATGCGCTTCGGGGCGTCGGCGGTCTGGAACGGCGCTTCGTAGTAGTCGAACGCGGCGAGGCCGCGGCGGGCCAAGGCGTCGGCCGTGGAGCGGAAGTCGCCGAGCCCGGCGGCGCCGGAAGAGGAGACAACCGCGACGCGGGCGAAGTCGCGAGGCCTGGCAAGTGCTCGGTTGGCATCCCAATGGCCCGCCTTCCGCAGCAGGGTGCGGATCGCCTCCATCCGGGCCTTGTAGTCCCCCAACGTGTAGGAGGGGTCGACGTCCAGCACCTCGACTCGGAACCCATAGGTCGCCTGAAGGTTGGCGCGAAGCTTGACCAGCACTTTGCAGCCGACCTCGAGTCGCAGGCCGTTGGCCTCGAATGCCTGCTGGATGCGCGCCAGGACGCCCGGCCAGCATCCGCCGGAGACGCTGGCGAGTTGCCGGCCAGTCGCGTCCTGTTCCACCAGCTCCATCTGGACGAACCTGGGCTTGGACTTGAGCACTAGGAGCTCGCAGCGCACCCAGGCCTCCGGCTGCGCGCGAAGCACCGCAGCCAAGCCTTCGAGGTAATCCTTCAAGCCCACGGGCGAGTTGCGGCCGGTGGCTTCCGTCGCTCCGGGCGTCACAGGCATCGGACTCAGGTTGGCAGGCTCCAGTGCGACCGGGGCGGGGACCACCGCCAGCCATGCGGATCTCACGATGCGGAGCGTGGGGAACGCCGTCAAGGCTGGGTGCGATCACCCGGCCCGTCCACGCCGACGACGGGGCGACTCACGGCGGAGACCGCGACCGGTCGAGGGCTACGGCAGGAGCAGCACGCCCAACCTGGAAAAGGCATACGCATGGCGGGACGCCCGGCCAGGACATGCCGGATTCGAGGACTGGAAAACCTTCGGGTGCTGGCCATGGCTGCTGGCATTACCTGAAATCCCGGGTCGGCACCTTGATGCCGGAGGGAAGCCGAGCGTTCGGGATGTTGACGACGCAGGCCGCATGGCGGCCCGGCCCGGCTCCGTCCCGCCCGCCCACACTTTGCAGCAGGTCCGACAGGTCCTCCAGCCGGTCGGCCACCACGTGGACCACCGCGCCCTCGCGCTGCACCCGCCCATGGCAGGCGATCATCCCGGCTGTCAGCACCAGGCGGCGCTGCCTGGCGTAGCGGTCCGGCCAGAGCACCAGGTTCGCCACCCCCGTCTCGTCCTCGACCGTGATGAACATGACGCCCTTGGCGGAGCCGGGCTTCTGCCGCACCAGCACGATCCCCGGCACCGCCACGCGCCGCCCGTCGCGGAGGTGGGCGAGGTCGGCGCACGTCACCATTCCTTGTTGGCGTAGTGTCGCCCGCAGGAACGCGACCGGGTGCGACCGCAGGCTCAGCCCGGTGCTGCGGTAGTCCTCGACCACCTCGCCGCCGTCCCGCATCGGCAGGAGCGGGACCGGCGGCTCGACCAGCTCCGGCCGCGGCAGCCGA
>CAXTTB010000095.1:5921-9920 GCA_964246905.1 uncultured Acetobacteraceae bacterium
CTGTCCCGCGTCGGCTGCGGCGAACAACGGCAGCATGCCGTCGGCCAGGCCCCGCACCTGCCAGAGCGCCTGGCGCCGATCCAGGCCGAGGCCGCGGAAGGCGTCCGCCTCCGCCAGCCACTCCAGCGCTGGGGGCGGCACGTCCGCCCGCCGCCAGGCTTCCTCCACGCTGCCATACGGCTCGGCCCCGCGGTGCGCCACCAGCCGCGCCGCATGGGCGTTGGCCAGCCCCCTGACCGTCCGCAAGCCTAGCCGCACTGCGGTGCCCCGGCCCGGCCCGCGCCGCGGCTCCAGCGTGCAGTCCCAGCGCGAGGCGTTGACGCAGACCGGGCGGACCTCTACCCCGTGCTCCTGCGCGTCGCGCACCACCTGCGCCGGGGCGTAGAAGCCCATCGGCTGGCTGTTCAGCAGCGCCGTGCAGAACACGTCGGGGTGGTGGCACTTGATCCAGGCGCTGGCATAGGCGAGCAGCGCAAAGGAGGCGGCGTGGCTTTCCGGAAAGCCGTAGGAGCCGAAGCCTTCCAGTTGGGAGAAGGTACGTTCGGCAAAGTCGCGCTTGTAGCCGCGCTCGACCATGCCGCCGACCAGCTTGTCGCGGAAGTGCGACACGCCGCCCGTGACCTTGAAGGTCGCCATCGAGCGGCGGAGCTGATCGGCCTCGCCCGGGGTGAAGCCCGCGCAGTGGATGGCGACCTGCATCGCCTGCTCCTGGAACAGCGGCACGCCGAGCGTCTTTTCCAGCACGCGGCGGAATTCCTTTTTGGGATAGAAGGGTTTTTCCTTGCCCTCGCGGCGGCGGAGGTATGGGTGCACCATGTCGCCCTGGATCGGGCCGGGCCGCACAATGGCGACCTGCACGACGAGGTCGTAGAACTTGGTCGGCTTGAGCCGCGGCAGCATCGCCATCTGCGCCCGGCTCTCGATCTGAAAGGTGCCGAGCGTGTCAGCCTGGCGGATCATCTCGTAGGTCGCCGGGTCTTCGGCCGGGACCGTAGCGATGTCCAGGGTCGGCCCGCCCTGCTCCTCCAGCAGCGCGAACGCCCGGCGCAGGCAGCCGAGCATCCCCAGGCCGAGCACATCGACCTTCATCCAGCGCAGCGCGTCGATGTCGTCCTTGTCCCACTCGATCACCTGGCGCCCGGCCATCGCCGCCGGCGCGACTGGTACCAGGTCGTCGAGCCGGTCCTGCGTGAGCACGAAGCCGCCGGGGTGGGTGCCGAGCTGGCGCGGGAAGCCGATCAGCTCCTGCGCCAGCTCCAGGGCGAGGCGCAGGCGGCGGTCGCCCGTGTTGAGGTTCAGTTCGGCGGCGTGGTCCTCGCCGACACCCTCCGACCCGCCCCCGCCCCAGACCTGCGAGGCGAGCGCGCCGGTGACGTCCTCCGGCAGTCCCAGCACCTTGCCCACGTCGCGGATCGCGCCCCGGGGACGGAAGCGCATCACGGTGCAGCAGAGCGCGGCGCGGCTGCGGCCGTAATGCTCATACACCCACTGGATCACCTCCTCCCGCCGCTCGCTTTCGAAATCCACGTCAATGTCGGGCGGCTCGCGCCGGTCCGCCGAGACGAAGCGCTCGAACAGCAGGCCGCTGCGCACGGGATCAATGGCGGTGATGCCCAGCACGAAGCAGACGGCGGAGTTGGCGGCCGAGCCGCGCCCTTGGCACAGGATGCCGCGGCCCCGCGCATAACGGACGATGCTGTGCACCGTCAGGAAGTAGGGGGCGTATGCCAGCTCGGCGATCAGCCGCATCTCGTGGCGGAGCTGTTCCTCGACATCGGGCGGCAGGCCGCCGGGGTAGCGGTGCGGCACGCTGTCCCGCACCAGCCGCTCCAGCGCCGCCTGCGGCGTTTCGCCGGGCACCTCGCCCTCATCCGGATATTGGTAGCGCAGCTCGGACAGGCTGAAGCGGCAGCGGTCGGCGATCTCCAGTGTCCGTGCCACGGCCTCGGGGTAGTGCGCGAACAGCCGTGCCATCTCGGCCGGCGGCTTGAGGTGCCGGTCGGCGAACCGCTCGCGGCGGAACCCGGCCTCATCAATCGTGCAGCCCTCGCGGATGCAGGTGACGACATCCTGCAGCACCCGCCGCTCCGGGACGTGGAACAGTACATCGCCGGTGACAACGGTGGGCACCCGTGTGGCCTGTGCCAAGTCGGCGAGCTGGCGCAGCCGCACTGCATTCCCCGGGCGCCGACGCAGGCCCAAGGCAAGATAACAGCGGCCCGCGAAGTCCCGCCGCAGCCGGGCCAGCGCGCCCTCCAGCGCCGCATCGGCCGCGTCCGGCAGCAGCACCGCGATTAAGCCCTCGCCATGGCCGGCCAGGTCGGCCCAGGCCAGGGTGCAGCCGCGGCCGGGCAGGCTCTTGCCGAGCGTCAGCAACCGGCACAGCCGGGCATAGGCGGCGCGGTCGGTCGGATATACCAGCACCGGCAAGCTGTCGGTCAGATCCAGCCGGCAGCCGACGATCAGCCTAATGCCGACCTCCACAGCCCGCGCATGGGCACAGGCGATGCCGGCCAGGGTGTTGTGATCGGTGACGGCCATCGCCGGCAAGCCAAGCGCCTGGGCCGCCACGAGCAGCTCCTCGACGTGACTGGCACCGCGCAGGAAGGAGTAGTTCGTGGTGACCTGCAGTTCGACATAGGCCGGATCAGGGGCGCTTGGCACGCGGCTCAGTCGCTCCTCAGAAAAAGCCGTGCAGGAACCAGGACAGGCCGCCGGTCGCGGGATCGAGGCCGTCGCCCCGGCGGAACAGCCAGAAGCGGCACCCGTCCTCGTCCTCGACGACCCAGTAGTCCCGCACCGCCGCCCGCTCGCTGGACCGGCGCCACCATTCGCCGGCGATGCGCTCCGGCCCGTCGGCGCGCACGATGCGGTGCCGCACCCGGCGCCAGGTGAATGCCCGCGGCGGATGGTCGGGCAGCAAGCCCACCGCCTCCACCGGCTCCGGCCGCGGCAGCAGCCGGGCGGGGCGCGGCCAGGGCGTGGTCCAGTTCCGCCCATGCGCCGGGGCCAGCGGCGGGATGGTCGCCACCGCCCGCTCCGGCACGTCGCTGTCCACGGGCGCCACGCGATACCCCCGGCCCGCGCCGAGCCGGTTGCTCAGCCGGTCGATCAGCGCCGCGATGTCCGCCGCCGCGCCGGGGTCGCCGTCCAGGCCGTTGGCGTGCTGCACGGCGGCGAGCGGCTCGACCAAAGACAGCGCCAGCCGCATCGCCTCCACGCCGAACCCCGGGTCCACCGTCTCGATGCGCTCGTCCAACAGGCGCGCGAGGTGCATGGGGTCGCGCACCGGCCGGGCCGTGCCGACGCGCACCGCCTGGGTGCTGCCGTCCACCCGCTCGAACACCAGGTCGAGCGTGCGGGCGCCAGCGCCGCGCGCCTGCAACGCAGCGCAGGCCTCCCCGACCAGATCGAGGATCACCGCCGCGAACGCCTCGGGCGTGGCGATCGGTTCCGCGAAGGCCCGGCGGACGCTGATGATCCCCAGCGGCAGCACCGGGTGGATCGGCTCCGCCACCCGGCCCAGCGCCTGGTCGAGCCGAAGCAGCAGCGCGTCGCCGAAGCGGCGGGCCAGCGGGCCGCGCGGCGTGACGTAGAGCTGGCCCACGAGGTCAAGCCCAAGCCGGCGCAGGCTGTCTGCCATTTCGCCGGGAATGCGCAGGGCACACATCGGCAGCAACGCCAGCGCATCCGCCTGGGCGCCCGGCGCCACGACCGTCACGGCGCCTGCGCCATGGCGCGCCACCGCGTGGGCCGCTCCCGGCGTGTCGGCCAAGCCGGCGCGAACGGACAGCCCGGCTGCGGCGAGCTGCCTGGCCAGGGCGTCCAGCATCCCCCGCTCTCCCCCATGCAGGTGCGCGCAGCCGGTAACGTCGATCCACAGGCCGTCCGGCGGGTCGGGCGCGGTCAGCGGCGACCAGCGCAGGCACCAGGCGGTGAGGTCCGACAACGCCCGCCCGTCGCCCTCCGGATCGGCGTCGGCCACGAGGAGGTCGGGCA
>CAXTTB010000096.1:0-5625 GCA_964246905.1 uncultured Acetobacteraceae bacterium
TGATGCCGATGGTCGCGTTGGGCGGCAGCGCCGGCACCGCGTCAGCCCTCGGGCGCGTGGGCAACCGCGGCGCTCTGCTCGGCCCGCAACCCATCCAGCCGTGCGGCGAGCGCCGGGTCGGCGAGGGCCAGGATCGCGGCGGCCAGCAGCCCGGCGTTCACCGCGCCCGCGCGGCCAATCGCCAGCGTGCCCACGGGAACGCCGGCCGGCATCTGCACGATGGACAGCAGGCTGTCCATGCCGCTCAGCGCCTGGCTCTCGACCGGCACGCCCAGCACCGGCAAGGAGGTCCAGGCGGCGCACATGCCCGGCAGATGCGCGGCGCCGCCGGCGCCGGCGACGATCACCCGCAGGCCACGGTCCCGGGCCGTCCTGGCGTACTCCGCAAGGCGGTCAGGCGTCCGGTGCGCCGAGACGATGCGGGTTTCATGCGCGACATGGAGCCGGTCCAGCACCTCCGCCGCGTGCTGCATCGTCGCCCAATCCGACTGGCTGCCCATGATGAGGCCGACCTCCGCAGCCGCGGTGCGGCCCGGCATCAGGCGAGGTTGTCCGGGACCAACATCAAGCGATGTTGTCCGGGATCAGCCGGCTCTCCAGCCAGGACAGCTCATCCTTCAGCAGCAGCTTGCGCTTCTTCAGCCGCTGCAGGTGCAGTTGGTCCGTCCCGGCCTCCGACAGCCGGGCGATCACGGTGTCGAGATCACGATGCTCGCTGCGCAGTTCGTGCAGTTGGCGCAGGAGCGAGTCACGGTCGGTCAGCATGGCTTGCCACTACCACGGCGACGGGTCGAACGCCACGCAACTCGGATGGAGCGCCGGCTTCCCAGAGCGTTCCCATTTTCGTGTCACTCTCGATTCAGATGGCATTCCACCGGCGGGCAGGGTTAGCGTTACCGCGCGGTGACAGTGCTGCTGCCACCGCGGCGTAGGCATCTACTCACGAGGAGGCACCATGAACCTGCAGTCCCGTATCGAGACCCTCAAGGAACGCCATGCCACCCTGGAGCACCGCATCGCGGACGAGGACCATCGTCCCCAGCCTGATGGCGATGCCCTGGCGCGGCTCAAGGTCGAGAAGCTGCGGCTGAAGGAGGAGATGGAGCGGCTGCGCAGCTAAGCTGGACCAGCCAGGCTCACGCCTGCGGGCCGCCTGCCAGCTCAGGCGGCCTCTTCGGCCTCGGGCGGCGGGGGGACCGGAACGGCCTTGCCGTCGCGCGCCAGACGATCATTGGCCTGCGTGACCATCGCGTTCAGGTCCGTCTGCGTGCAGAGGCCCAGGATCACCGGGTCGCGCGGCTTGATGTTGGTGCTGTTCCAGTGGCTGCGCTCGCGCACCTTCTGGATAGTGTCCTTGGTGGTGCCCAGCAGCTTGATGACCTGCGCCTCGCTCAACTGCGGGAAGTTGCGCAGCACGAAGGCAATGGCGTCCGGACGGTCGTTGCGCTTGGCGACCGGGGTGTAGCGCGCGCCACGCGACCGCTTGTTGATCGGGTTGCTGGCCGGGACCAGCTTGAGCCGCGCCGCCGGGTCGGCCTCGCAACGCTTGATCTCGTCCGCGGTCAACTGGCTGTTCGCGACAGGATCGTAGCCGACGATGCCCTGGGCGACCTCGCCGTCGGCAATCGCCTGCACCTCCAGCGGGTGCATCCCGCAGAACTCGGCGATCTGCGTGAACGTCAGCGCGGTTTTTTCGATCAGCCAAACGGCGGTGGCCTTTGGCATCAATGGGAGGCTCATTACCTTCTGTCCTTCAGCGCCGTACGGCAGCCATGACGGGGCAGGGCGGTCCGGTACGGAAAAAACCAGGGTATGGACCCGCGCTGTCCCGAGGGTCAAGCAATCTATCGACGGGAGATCATATGGGAAGTGGGTCTGCTGAGGACGAGGCGCCGCGGCCAAAGACACAACTCACGCGGCCCTCTCTCGACGCCTTGGGCGTGGCGGAACTGGAAACCTACATCACCGAGTTGCGCGGCGAGATCGCCCGGGCAGAACAGGAGATCGCGCGCAAGCAAGGACACCGTGCGGCGGCGGACAGCGTGTTCAGGCGTCCAGCATAAGGAAAGGGCCGGGCTTGCGGCCCGGCCCTTCCCAACAGTCAGGCGTTACGCCGCCTGGGCAGCGTCCTTGCTGTCATTCGCGATGACCGGCGTCGCCTGCGCGGCGCTGCCGATCTGGATACGGCGTGGCTTCAACGCCTCCGGCACCACGCGCTTCAAGCCGACGTGCAGCAGGCCATTCTGCAGGTCGGCCCCGTCAACCACGATGTGATCGGCAAGGGCGAACCGGCGCTCGAACGCGCGGCCCGCGATGCCGCGGAACAGCACCTCGCCAGCCTCAGCCTCGGCCTTGACCCGGCCGGTGATGACCAATGAGTTTTCCCGCACCGTCAACTCGAGGTCATCCGACGCGAAACCGGCCACCGCCATGGTCAGGCGATAGCTGTCGTCACCGATGCGCTCGATGTTGTAGGGCGGGTAGGACTGCGACACCGTCTCCTGTGCCGCGCCGGCGAGGCGGGCCATGCGGTCGAAGCCGATGGCAGTACGGAAAAGCGGAGCAAAATCGTACGTCATGAAAAAACCCCCAAAAAGCAGGTTCGCAACATGGGCCGCCCAGATAGGCCGGCCCGATCTACGCTTCGTGGCCCCGTATGGGCACCTCGAACGATGCTGAAATGGAAAGCGCCGCACCCCGGTTCAAGGGGATGCGGCGCCTGATTTGTCAGGTGAAAAGCTTTGTAGGTGACTACTTGCGGATGCCCAGCCCGGCGAACTTCTTGTTGAACTTGGCGACCTGCCCGCCCGTGTCCATCAGGCGCTGCACCCCGGTCCAGGCGGGGTGCGACTTCGGGTCGATGTCCAGCCGCATCGTGTCCCCGGCCTTGCCGGCGCAGGTGCGCGTCTTGAACTGGGTGCCATCGGTCATGATGACGGTGATCTCGTGATACTCCGGGTGAATGCCGGGCTTCATCGCATGTGCTCCATGGGGCCGCCGATACCGACCGGCGGCGGAGCCGCAGGGTATAGCTGCCCTGGCCCCTGCGCCACAAGCCGTCAGGGTTGCGGCCGTGCCCGGCGGGGCCGCTGGAACTCATGGAAAGTCCGGTCCGCCGCAGCTTTCTGCTCGGGGGTCATGGCGGCATACAGCGTGTCGAACGCCGAGGCCAGGTGCTGCAAGTCGTCGGCATGGGCGCGCGCCACGTCCGCGTAGGAGCGCATGTCCTCCGAGGCGTTCATGCCACCGACCTTGTTGGCGCGCTCGTGCTGCAGCGCCTCCATGTGCGCCGCGTTCTCCCGCATCACGCCGATGAAGGCATCCCATTGCGGCTGCTGCGCCGGGGTGATCTTCAACCGGCTCTGCAGCCCGGCGATGCGGCGCTCCACCTGTGCGGCGTCGCCGCGCTCTGGACGGGCGGCCTGCGCCGGCGCGGACGGCGCAGGGTTCTGCGCCCAGGCTGGAGCGCCCAGCAACGTGGCCGCCACAAACAGCGCGAGCCTCCGCGGACTCAGGTTCATCATCGCTAACTCCCTCCTCATCAATGGCATGGTGCGATCAGGCCGACACCGGGCGGCGCATAGGGCCGTGGATGGCCCCGTGCATCGCCAGTGCTGTCAGCGGGCAACGTGGCGCGTCGGCTTCCGGTTCGCCCGGGCCGGTTCAGGCGCGGGCGCGCTGGTACTGCTTGACCAGCTCGATGCGGACGCCCAGCGCCTCGGCGGCCCGCAGCGTCCAGGCCGGGTCCGCCAGCACGGCCCGGGCGACGAACACCAGGTCGGCGCGGCCGTTGGCGACGATCTCCGCCGCCTGCTCGGCGCCGCGGATCATGCCGACCGCGCCCGTGGCGATCCCGGCCTCCGTCCGCACCCGCTCGGCGAACGGCACCTGGTAGCCCGGGTGCACCGAGGGAACCCGCGCCGCGGGCGACACGCCGCCGGTGGAGCAGTCGATGAGGTCCACGTCGCCCCGCGCCCGCAGCCAGCGTCCGAGCTGCACCGCGTCGTCCGCCACGAGGCCGCCGGGCATCCAGTCGGTGCAGGACAGCCGCACGAACAACGGCAGGTCGTCGGGCCACTCCGCCCGCACGGCGTCGATCACCTCCATCAGCATGGCAGCCCGCCCGGCGAGGTCGCCGCCATAGCGGTCGTTGCGCTGGTTGGAGATGGGCGACAGCATGGAGTGCAGCAGGTAGCCATGCGCCGCGTGCAGCTCGATGACGCGGAACCCGGCCTCCCGCGCCAGCCGGGCGCTGTGCGCGAACTCCGCGACGACGCTGCGGATCTCCTCCGTGTCCATGGCGTGCGGCGTGACCGCGTTGGCGTGGAACGGCAGGGCGCTCGCGGCCAGCGGCACCCAGCCGCCGTCTTCCGGCAGCAGGGCCTGCCCGCCTTCCCACGGGCGCTGGCTGCTGGCCTTGCGCCCGGCATGGCTGATCTGGATGCCCGGCACCGCCCCGCCGTACTCGACCAGCCTCGTGACCCGGCGCAGGAACGCCATCTGCGCCGCATCCCACAGCCCGAGGCAGCCCGGCGTGATGCGCCCGACGGCGGAGGTGTGCGTCGCCTCCGTGAACACGAAGCCCGGGCCGGCCATCGCCTTGGCGCCCAGGTTCTGGATGTGCCAGTCATCCCCAAGCCCGTCCTCCGCGCTGTACTGGCACATCGGCGAGACCGCGACGCGGTTGCGCGCCGTCACCGACCGGAAGGTGATCGGCTGGAACAGCAGCGGGTCGGGCATGGGCAGGCTCCTGGGTGGGCGTTGGGACGCCCGATAAGCGGGTGCAGGGCCGGCCGCAACCCCGTTGCCGCCGCCGTGCCCGGCGGTTAGCGTGCCCCATCATAAAAGGGGGGAACGGCGATGCGGCTGGACGGCAAGGTGGCGCTGGTGACGGGCGCGGGCGGCGGGTTCGGCGAGGGCATCGCCCGGCTGTTCGCGGCGGAAGGGGCAAGGATCGTCTGCGCCGACCTGCGGGCGGAGGCCGCGGCGGCGGTGGCGGACAGCATCGGCGCCGCGGCCGTGGCGGTGCCGGGCGACGTGAGCCGCGGGCCGGACGTGCAGGCCATGGCCGATGCGGCGGTGAAGCACTTCGGCGGCCTCGACATCGTGGTGAACAACGCCGGCACCACGCACCGCAACCGCCCGATGCTGGAGGTGGGCGCGGACGAGTTCGACCGGGTGTATGCCGTGAACGTCAAGTCGATCTACTGGATGGCGCAGGCGGCCGTGCCGGTGCTGCGGCGCCAGGGCCGGGGCGGGTCGCTCATCAACATCAGCAGCACCGCCGGCATCCGCCCGCGCCCGGGCCTCGTGTGGTACAACGGCAGCAAGGGCGCGGTGAACACCATCACCCAGTGCATGGCGACCGAGCTGGCGCCCGACAACATCCGGGTCAACTCGATCTGCCCGGTGATCGGCGCCACCAACCTGCTGACCGAGTTCATGGGCGTCCCGGACACCCCGGAGAACCGCGCCCGCTTTCTCGCCACCATCCCGCTCGGCCGCATGAGCACGCCTGCCGACATCGCCAACGCCTGCCTGTGGCTCGCCGAGGATGCGTCCAGCTTCATCACCGGGGTGCTGCTGCCGGTCGATGGGGGGCGTTGCGCGTAGCGGCGCGGGCTG
>CAXTTB010000096.1:5725-9846 GCA_964246905.1 uncultured Acetobacteraceae bacterium
TGAACATCCTCTCCATCCAGTCCTGGGTCGCCTACGGCCACGTCGGCAACGCCTCGGCCGTGTTCCCGCTGCAGCGGCTGGGCGCCGAGGTTTGGGCGGTGAACACCGTGCAGTTCAGCAACCACACGGGCTACGGCGCCTGGACCGGGCAGGTGTTCACCGGCGCCGTGGTGCGGGACCTGGTGGACGGCATCGCCGCCCGGGGCGTGCTGCCGTCCTGCGACGCGGTGCTGTCGGGCTACATGGGCGACCCGGGGATCGGCGAAGCCATCCTCGACGCCGTCGCCCGGGTCCGCGCCGCCAACCCGTCGGCACTCTATTGCTGCGATCCCGTCATCGGCGACCACGGGCCCGGCGTCTTCGTGCGCCCGGGCATCGCCGAGCTGCTGCGCGACCGCGCCGTGCCCGCCGCCGACATCCTGACGCCCAACCAGTTCGAGCTGGAGCACCTGGCCGGCCACTCCTGCGCCACGCTGGACGACGCGCTGCGCGCGGTGGCGCGGCTGCGGGCGATGATGGCGCCGGGCGGCCCACGGACCGTGCTCGTGACCAGCCTGCAGACGGGCGACACGCCGCCGGACGCGGTGGACATGCTCGCCGTCGATGCGGAGGGTGCCCACCTGCTGCGCACGCCGCTGCTGCCGCTGTCGGTCAACGGCGCCGGGGACGCGGTGGCCGCGCTGTTCCTGTTCCACCACCTGCGGACCGGCCAGGCGCAGGCGGCGCTGGAGGCCGCCGGCAGCGCCGTCCATGGCCTGCTGCGCCGCACCGCCGAGGCCGGCTCCCGCGAGATCCTGACGGTCGCGGCGCAGGACGAGTTCGCCAGCCCCACCGTATGGTTCCGCGCGCAGAAGGTCTGATCCGGCTGTCAGAAAATTTTGAACTTTGCCCTCTTCTTGCCGTGATCCGTGCGTAGAAGCCTTCGCGCGCCGCAAAACGGCGGGCTTGCCCAGTCACCCTTGCTTCCAGCGGATGGCGTCATGCGTTTCATCAAAATCTACCGGCAGGCTCTTGCGGTGCTGCGGTCCGACAAGCGCCTGGCGATCATGCTGGGCGTGGCGAACGTCATCGTGGCCGGGCTGCAGTTCCTGGACCCGGTGCTGTTCGGCCGGGTGATCGGGCTGCTGACGCGCTCCGACAAGCTGCCTGCGGACCAGCTTTGGTCGCAATCCGCCGTGTTGCTCGGCATCTGGTTCGCGGTCGGCGCCGCGGCCATCGCCGCCAACATCGCGACCTCCCTGCATTCCGAGCGCATGGCGCACCGCAACCGCCTGCAGATCATGAACCGCTACTTCAGCCACGTCCTGTCGCTGCCGCTGTCCTTCCATGGCGACATCCACTCCGGGCGGCTGATGAAGGTCATGCTCGGCGGGTCGGACGCGCTGTTCGGGCTGTGGCTCACCTTCTTCAAGGACCAGCTCTCCACCTACGTCGCGGTCGTCGCCTTGCTGCCGTTCACCTTCCTGCTGAACTGGCGCCTCGCCATGACCCTGGTGATCCTGGTGGTGGTGTTCGTCGTGCTGACGGTCGCGGTGGTGCGCAAGACGGAGGCTGGGCAGCGCCGGGTCGAGTACTACCATTCGCACCTGGCCGGCACGGCGCAGGACGCGCTGGCCAACGTCATGGTCGTGCAGTCCTTCACGCGCCTCGCCGCCGAGAGCCGCCTGTTCGGCCAGATCATCGACGACGTGATCCGCTACCAGTTCCCCGTGCTGAACTGGTGGGCCGTGGTCAACGTGCTGACCCGCGCCGCCAGCACGCTCGCGGTCATCGCCATCGTGCTGATCGGCACCGTGCTGCACATCCAGGGTAAGGCGACGGTGGGGGAGATCGTGTCCTTCATGGGCTTCGCCACGCTGCTGATCGGGCGCATGGAGTCGGCGGTGCAGTTCGCCTCCCGCCTGTTCTTCCAGATGCCGGTGCTGGACGACTTCTTCGGCGTGCTGGACGCGAAGTCCTCCGTGCCGGAGCACCCGCAGGCGGCGGAGCTTTCCGCGCCGCGCGGCGAGGTCCGCTTCGACAAGGTGAGCTTCGCCTACCCCGGCGGCCCCAACATCCTGACCGACGTGTCGTTCACCGCGCGGCCCGGCACCTCCGTGGCCCTCGTCGGCCAGACCGGCGCCGGCAAGTCCACCGCGATGAACCTGCTGCAGCGCCTGTGGGACCCGGTGCACGGCACCATCAAGGTCGATGGCCAGGACCTGCGCGACGTGTCGCTCGAGAGCCTGCGCCGCTCCATCGGCGTCGTGTTCCAGGAGAGCCTGCTGTTCAACCGCTCGATCCGGGAGAACCTGCGCATCGGCCGCTACGACGCGACCGACGAGGAGCTTGAGCGCGCCTGCCGCCAGGCCGACGCGCACGAGTTCATCATCCGCCAGCCCCAGGGCTACGACACGGTCGTGGGCGAGCGCGGCGCCACCCTGTCCGGCGGGCAGCGGCAGCGCCTGGCCATCGCCCGCGCCCTGCTCAAGGACCCGCCCATCCTGATCCTGGACGAGGCGACCAGCGCGCTCGACGCCGCGACGGAGGCCCGGGTGTCCCGCGCCATGGCCACGCTGATGAAGGGCCGCACCACCTTCATCATCGCCCACCGCCTCAGCACCGTGCGCGACGCCGATGAGATCCTCGTGTTCGATCAGGGGCGCGTAGTGGAGCGCGGCGGCTTCGACCAGCTCCTGGCCCAGCGGGGCCGCTTCGCCGAGCTGGTCGCCACCCAGCTCAGCCCGGCCCTGGCGCAGGCCGCGGAGTAGTCCACTCCAGGGCCGGATTGCTGCGGCTGCTCACTAACCGTTTGCAATCCGGCCCATCGGGCGTGCAGCATCCTGGTTTCAAAAAGGGAGGCTCGCCATGACGATCGCCGCAATTCTGAAGCACAAGGGACACGAGGTCGCCCACGTCGCCCCGACCGCGACGGTGGCCGAGGTCGTGGAGCAGCTCGCCGCCCGGCGCATCGGCGCCGTGGTCGTGATGGACGCGGCCCAGCAGCTCCTCGGCATCGTCAGCGAGCGCGACATCGTGGGCAGCCTGGCCGAGCACGGCAGCCGGACGCTCGCGATGACGGCAGCGCAACTGATGACCCGGACGCTGAAGACCGCCACCCACACCACGACCGTGGCGCAGGCGACGGAGATGATGACGCACGGGCGGTTCCGCCACCTGCCGGTCATGGACGGCGACCGCATGGTGGGGATCGTCAGCATCGGCGACATCGTGAAGGCCCGGCTCAGCCAGCAGGAGCAGGAGATGGACAGCCTGAAAGCCTACGTCGCCGGGGCGGCTTGAGGTTCAGCGGTTCGCGCCAGGAACCCACTGCACGTCGCCGCCGGCGTTGAGCCGGCGCCCGAGCACGAACAGGTGGTCCGACAGCCGGTTGAGCAGCCGGATCACCGCCGCGTTCACCTCCTCCTCCCGGGACAGCCGCACCACGAGGCGCTCGGCCCGGCGCACGACGGTGCGCGCCAGGTGGGCGTGCGCCGCCGCTGGGGTGCCGCCCGGCAGGATGAAGCTGGTGAGCGCCGGCAGGGCCGCGTTCATCGCCGCGACCTCGGCCTCCAGCCGCAGGTTCGGCGCGTCCGTCACGCGCAGGCGCTCGCCCGCGGCGCCCGGCACGCAAAGGTCGGCGCCCACGTCGAACAGGTCGTTCTGGACGCGGGCCAGCATGGTGTCGGCCTCGACGTCCTCTTTGGTGTGCAGCCGCAACAGGCCGATCACCGCGTTCGCCTCATCGACGGTGCCGTAGGCCTCGACGCGCAGCGCGTCCTTCGGCACCCGGGCGCCGTCGCCCAGCGAGGTCTCTCCCCCGTCGCCGCCGCGGGTCACGACCCGGTCGATTCTGATCATGGCTTGTCCCCGAGGATGAAACGAATGTCGATTGGATAGTCGAACGGCACCGGCGTGCCCTGGTCCTGCGCCGGGGTGAAGCGCCAGCGCCGCACGGCGTTGCGCGCCGCGCGGTCCAGGCTTTCGGTGCCGCTGCTGGTGGTGACTACCACATCCAACGGCCGGCCCTCCGCCGAAACGTGGATCAGCAGCGTCACAGTACCTTGCGCGTGCTGACGCGCCGCCTCGATGGGGTAGGCCGGGGGCTGGTTGCGGAACGCGCTGTCCGGGCGGGGCGGGAC
>CAXTTB010000097.1:0-9765 GCA_964246905.1 uncultured Acetobacteraceae bacterium
CGCCAAGGACGCTCCCACGTCCTGGAGCAGCCACGTCCTGGAACGGCGTCGCCTGGTACCTGTCAGGGCCGTGACGCAATGCGCTCCAGCCTCGTGCAGCAGAGGGAGGGCCGGGACGCCGTGCCAGGCGTCCGCGCTGCCCCGCACGGTCTTGCCGTCGATGGCGACGGGACCCGCAGGCCTGGCAGCGACACGCCGGGCGAAGCCGGCGGGCGCCGCCTCAAGCCGCTCCGGCTTGATGGGCCGGAACGGCCGCCCCAACATGTCGTGGGATGGCGTGCCGCCTTGATCGGGAGAGGGCGGCGCAGGGAACCGACCTTTGCCCTGGCGGACCGCACATGGCCGTCGCAGCATCCGAACCCGCACAGCGTGGCGCAGAGCGCCGCAAAATGCATTTCCGCCCGCCCATAGGAGGTCCGGGCCGACGACTCGCGGGCCGTCGATCCCCGGTGGACGCTCCGCGTCTGGCCCGGTGGACGCTCCACGTCTGGCCCGGACGGACGCTCCGCGTCTGGCCCGGCGGAAGGCTTGCAAGCGGTGGAACCATGGCGCACGCCCCTGACATGGGCGGACCCTGGCGCCCCGCTATGCCCGGCGCAGCAGCCCGCCACGTCCTGCAGGACGCTCGACGTTGCAGAAACACTGCAGAAGCTTTGATGCGATGGCCCTGGGGATGGTCGTCTGGTCTATTGCGCGCAACCGGAAGCGGTGGCAGGGATGAGGTAGCGATGCAGCCGTATCCCGACCCCATCAATCCTGCGGCGCTCAATGCATTCATCGAATGCGTTGGCGCGCGCCCATGGCGGGACCGGCTGGATATGCTGCGATCCGGCGCCGCCGCATCCACCCGGACCGGGCGGCAGCGGTCGCAGCATCACTGCATCGAGTTCACAATCGAGCGATTGCGCCGCGGCGGGCTGAACCGTGCGCCCAGCCCGGCGGAGTGCTGCATCGCCAGTCTCGCCGCCGCCGCCGTCACGCTGTTCATGTCCCTGTCGAACGAGGGCCGGACCCGGCTCGTCGCCATGCTGCGCGCGGCGTTGGCGGAGGACGCCTGCTTGGTGCCGCCCTTCCACCTGCTGCGCACCGCGGCATTGCAGAGGTCCCGCGGCTTTGCCGTGACGTTCGCCGGGCTGGAGGGGGAGGCGCCTTATGACCTGCTGCTGCACCGGGACGGTTCGGAGGCGGAGGTCGTTTGCGACGTGATCTCCGCCGAGGAGGGGCGGGACGTGCACCGGGGCGCCTGGTTCAACCTGGTGGACCGCATCGACCCCGAGTTGCAGACTTGGCTGTGTATGCACCCTGGTCGTTACATTTTGAAAATGACACTGCCGCGCGGCTTGCGGGAGGCGGAAGGCGACGGGCTGCTCGGCGTGTTGCACGAGCGGATCACCGCGATGCTCAAGCAGTCTCGCCGCGCCGACCATGACGAGGCGGCGGTGCTGCGGCTCGACCCGCTGATGCTGGCGGCGGCGCAGGCGGACGAGGTGGGCCTGATGCCCCGGTTGCGCCGGGAGTTCGGGCCGGAGGCGCACCTGTCGGTCACGGCGGCAGGCGGCGGGGTGTTCGTCATGGCCGCCCGCGCCGGGCGGGAGGACACGGTGGCGACCGCCATCCGCCGCCGCCTGTCCGCCCTCGCCCCTGCCCGCCTCTCCGGCACCCGGCCCGGCATCCTCGCCATGTTCATCGAGGACACCGACCGCCCGGAATGGCGCAGCCTGCGCGACAAGCTCGAACTGGAGGGTGAGACGCGCAAGTTCATGACCCAGCCGGAAGCCCGCCGCGTCGTCGCCGTCACCTGCTCCTCCCGTCTGGAGCTGTTCGGCCTGCCCGAACCCGACAGCGCCCCCGGCGGCGAGCTGCGCTTCCGCAACCCGGCCCACCCGGCCGCCAAGGCGCCGGCCCTCGCGCCCGCCGTGCTGTCGTCCTTGTGATGCCCGGTTTTTGAGACGGACGGAGAACCGCCACACGCCCGCCACGTTTGTGCGTCAACATAGCTTCGTCGAGCAAAGGAACCGCCGCGTGACGGACTGCGAAGAAGCGTCGAAACTGGCCGAGCTGGACCGCATCCTGAACGACCCCGACGTGCCGATGGAGCCGGCGCGGGTCTGGGCGCTGCTCGCCGAGATCTCCCGTCAGGACGTCGCGCTGGCGGACTGAGTGCTCCGGCTCCGGGGCGGAGCGCCGCGGGCTTCGCTTGAGGCTGCCAGGGAATGCCGTCCAGGCGTGACGGACGGCTTCGTAGGGCATGAACGTCGATCCGTTCAAAGTCGGGATCGTGAAGCATCTTTGCAGCTTCTTTTGACAGTGCGGTTCATGCGTTGGAGCGTGGGCTGCCTCAAGCCCGGCCAATTCCAGCGCATAACCAGCGGATCAGCGAACGCCATTCCCAGCAAGTGTCGCGCCGAGCTTGCGTAGAGGCGATGGGCCGCGCGGGGTGAGCACTTGCTGCAAGACGCGCGAATGCGGCGGCCGCGTTGCGCTCCCTGGCTCCTGTTCAAGCAGTGGTTGCCGATCCTCGCCCACGACAATGGGAGCGGTGCCGGTCAAGGCGCCCAAGACATCCGGAGGCTCCCGGGAGCAGTCCAGCGGTGCGGTCTCGCCGCGGGCGCGGAGCAAGGTGATCGCCGCGGCGGCATCGAGCGGACGGTCGAAGACGAAGCCCTGCCCATAATCGCAGCCAAGCCCTTTGAGCACCGCGACCTGGCCCTCGTGCTCGGCGCCTTCCGCCACGACGGCAAGGCCCATGCTGCGCGCAAGGCCGACGATGGAGCTGATCACGTCGCGGCTTTCCGGCCTGTCGAGGATGTTGGTGACGAACGAACGATCCACCTTGAGCACGTTCAGCGGGAAGCGGTGCAGGTAGCTCAAGCTGGAATAGCCGATGCCGAAATCGTCCACGCTGAGCTGCACGCCGAGCGCGCGCAGCCGGGACAGCACCTCGACGGCGTGCTCGGCGTCGCCCATCGTGGCGTTCTCGGTGATCTCAAGGCGTATGCGCGTGGGATCGACCCCGGTTTCCCGCAGGATGCGCGCGACCTGATCGACGAAGCCAGGTTCGTTGAACTCCCGGGGCGACACGTTCACGCTCATGGTGAGCGGCTTCTGCCCCGCGAACTCGGCGTCCCACGCGCACAACTGGCGGCAGGCCTCCCGGAGCACCCATGCGCCCAGGAAGACGATCAGGCCGGTTTCCTCGGCGACCTGGATGAAGTCTCCCGGCTGGACCATGCTGCCGCCGGGCAACTGCCAGCGCACGAGCGCCTCGAAGCCCGCGACATGGCGCGTCGCCAGATCGACGATCGGTTGGTAGTTCAGCACGAACTCCCGGTCGCGCAGGGCGCGGCGAAGGTCGGTCTCAAGGGTGAGGCGGGCTATCGCCGCCTCGTGCATCGCCTGATCGAAGATCTCGCTCCGTCCCTTGCCGAGCGCCTTGGCGCGGTACATGGCGAGGTCGGCGTCCCGGAGGACGGCCGCGCTGGTGTCATAGGCCGTCGAGCTCAGGGTGATGCCGATGCTGCCGCCCGTGTAGATGTCCTGCCCGGCGATGCAGAAGGGCCGCCGCAGCTCCTCCTGGATGCGGTTCGCCACGCGCAGGGCGTCGCTCGGGTCCTCGATCTGCTCCAGCAGGACGGTGAACTCGTCGCCGCCGAGCCTGGCGAGAAGGCCGCCCTCCCCGAGATGCTCCATGTCGCCGTGCACCAGGGCGTCCGACCTGCGCATGCACAGCCTCATGCGCGCGGCGACCTGGACCAGCAGCTCGTCCCCGGCCAGGTGCCCGAGGCTGTCGTTCACGATCTTGAAGCGGTCGAGGTCGATGAAGAGCACCGCGAAGCCCACCGAGGGGTCGCGCTTGCAAGCCGCGACGGCCTGCTCCAGGCGCTCGGTGAAATGCAGGCGGTTCGGGAGGTTGGTGAGCGCGTCGTGCGAGGCGTTGAAGACCAGCAACTGCTCGGCCCGTGCCCGCTCGATGACGCGGCCGAGCTGCATGCCCACTTGCGCGAGCAAGCCCAAGCGGCTCTCGTCAAGCCCAAGGGGTCCCGTGGCGAAGAACTGCAGCACTGCGGCGACCTCGGCGCCGAGGAGGACCGGGAACGCGCAGCTCGCCTTGAAGCCGCATTCCGCCGCCGCGGCCTGCTGCGGGCAGCCGGGGGCGGCAGCGAGGTCATCGTTCCAGCACGCCGTGCGCCCGGCCATCACCTGGCCCGCGAGGGAGTCCGTGGCTGGGACGATCCCGGTCAAGCGGCGGAGCGCCTCGGCGGCGTCCGCGGGCGTGCTGTGCCACAGCGGGCCTGGCCGGAACGACCCGGCCTCGGCGAAGAACACCGTCCCGGCCTCCCAGCCGGCAAAGCCGCAGATCTCGGCAAGCGCGAAATGGAAGATGTCGCTGACCGAGCCGGCCTGGTTCGCCGCATCCGCGATGACCCAGCCGAGTTTGATGCCCCGCTCCCGCTCAAGGATCGTCTGCGTCGCCCTGCTGACCTCCTCGGCCAGCCAGCGTCCACGGTCTTGCAGCGCCAGGTAGGACCGGCGCAGGGCGACGATGGTCTTGAGCCGCGCCCGCGTCTCGTAGGGGTCGATGGGCTTGGTGAGGAAGTCGGACACCCCGAGGTCGAGCGCCGTGCGGCGGACCTGCCTGTCGATCTCCGCAGTGATCATGACGACGGGGACTGCTTCGGCGCCGGGCAGCGTGCGGAAGCCGCGGACGAACTCGTGCCCGTTGAGGCCGGGCATCATGTAATCGACGATGACGGCGTCCGGCATACGCCCGCTGCAGGCCTGGAGCGCCTCGGCCGGGTCCGTGAAGCACACCGGCTCCAGCGTCCCGTCCGTTTTACGGACGATCGTCTCGAACAGGTCGAGATTGGTCTCGTTGTCGTCGATGATGTAGATGATCATGTGGGTTCGTCCGTGCGCTCGAAGGGCTTCACGCGGCCAGGTCCGCCTGATTGGGCGCCGCCGCGGCGCCTGCTGGCGCAGCAGGCTCGGCCGGCAGGACCACCGTGAAGCACGAGCCTTTGCCGTGCTCGCTGTCCACCGTGATCTCGCCGCCCATCAGGTGGCAAAGGCTTTGGCTGACGGCGAGGCCGAGGCCGGTGCCGCCGAAGCGGCTCGCGGTGGTGGCGTCAACCTGGTTGAAGTCCTTGAACAGCTTGTGCCGGGTGTCCTGGGCAATGCCGATCCCGCTGTCGCGCACCTCAAGCCGGATGAGGTCGGCGCCACGGCGCTCGCGGAAGGCCGAAAGGGTCACGCTGCCCCGCTTGGTGAACTTCCCTGCGTTGCTGAGCAGGTTGAAGACGACCTGGCGCAGCCGCCGCGGGTCGCAGACCACCGTGCCGAGGCCGTCGCCGCATTCGATGCGGAACTGGTTGCCGTTGTTGAGCACGAGGCTGCGGCAGGTTTCGCCGACATCCTCGACGAAGCTCCGCAGGTCGAAGCTCTGCAGCGCGATGTCGAAGTTGTCGCGGTCCAGCTTCGACAGGTCGAGCACGTCCGTCACCAGGGAGAGCAGGTGCTTGCCGGCATTGTTGATCCGCTTGAGGTTGGCGATCTGTCCGCCGTTGCTCGACAGCTCCTCGTCTTCCAACAGGATCTCGCTGTAGCCGATCACGGCGTTGAGCGGCGTGCGCAGCTCGTGGCTCATCTTCGCGATGAAGATGGACTTGGCTTGGTTGGCCCGCTCGGCCGTTTCCTTGACCACTTGCAGCCGGTCGGTGAGGGCCTGATGGCGGCGCGCTTCCTGCTCCAGGTGCGACTGCAAGGTCAGCACCTGCGCGTAGTAGGCCGCCATCATCGAGGTGTAGGCCGTAGCGCAAAGCACCGAGAGCGCGCTGACGCCGGCCAGCGCGGCGGGTGCGGCGTGCCCGGGAAAGCCGCCGTTCACGGCATAGGCGACGGAAAAGCCGAGGGCGAACGTCCCGAATATCCCCAGAAGCAACGGCTTGTGCTCGCCGAGGTAGAAGAAGCCGATCAGCAGCGCCACGAGCACCCAAGCCACGAACGGCGAGCTCATGCCGCCATAGAAGAACGAGCCATAAAGCGAGGCGAAGGTGAGGTCGGCGACGGAGACGACGGCGACGAACCGCTGGCGCCCGGTCTGCCGCAGCACGAGCGGCAACGACCAGAACACCCCGATGCACCCGCCGATGATCCAGAAATGAACCGCGTGATCCGGGTCGATGCTGCGGAGGTAGGCGACGATCAACACGCCCAGGGCTGGCCCGGCGAGGTGGCTGACCACGAAGATCCGCGCCTTCCAGAGCGGCGCGATGTCGGAGCGCAGCGGCGCCGGCACGAACCAATCGACCGCGCGCAGGAAAAATCGTTCAGGCATGGGTGTCTCCGGTCGAGGGCAGCCGCATCCGTCGTTTTGAAAACGTAAAGGCAAAAGCTTAACGCTTGCTGAACGCGCGCAGCCGCTGCGCCGCCTGCGGCCCGACGCCACCTGCGAGAACATCGCCGTTTACTATTATTTCATTCTTTGGTCGTAATTTTTAGATGCCCGTTCCGGCCAGCCGTAAGGCGAAACCGGCGCGATGGCGCAACAGGAACGCGGGATGGGACCATGCGGATCTAGCGAAGCAGGCGGCAGTCATGCCGAACATATTCTTCATTCAATTCAAATAGATCATCTCTGTAATTGCTAAGAATTGATATGAAATCTGCCTGCCTCGGCGTGTTTTGTTCCCTCACCCAAGCCGCATACTTTTTATGACTTGAACGTATCAGCTATTTTGCGACACACCCTAACCCTGAAGGAACCTCCGATGCGTGACACCCTTGCCAGCGCCGTCCCGGCCGAGGCCCTCGGCGGAAGCATGCGCGATTTCCGCAACCTGCGCGGCACCGACCTGATCGGACGGGTCGAGCCGTTCCACCGCTGGCAGAGCGCACGCCGGGACCATGGCTTGTGGCCTTACTCGAAATCGACCGAGGAAGCGCCGCGCCCCGTCTGCACCGCGCGGGACGAGTCCGGCAACCGCTTCCGTGGCGTGAACTTCGGCTCGCAGGACTACCTGAGCCTCGCGTCGCACCCGGCGATCAAGCAGGCCGCCAAGGCGACGATCGACGAGTACGGCGTGCACAGCGCCGGGTCGTCGGCGCTTTCCGGCAACACGAAGTATTCGCTGCTGCTGGAAGAAGCCATTGCGGAGTTCCTGGGTTGCAGCCACGCCGTGCTGTATCCCACCGGCTGGGCCGCCGGCTACGGCGTGATCCGCGGCCTGGTCCGCGGCGACGACCACGTCGTCATGGACGGCTTGTCCCATGCCTGCCTCCAGGAAGGCGCGCACGCGGCGACCCGCAACGTCCACCTCCATGCCCACCTCGACCTCGACGCCTTGCGCAGGAGCCTGCGCCGCATCCGCGAGCGCGACGCCGCCAACGCGATCCTCGTGGTCACGGAAAGCCTGTTCTCGATGGACTCCGACACGCCGGCCCTGTGCGCGATGCAGGCGCTGTGCCGCGAGTTCGGCGCCACGCTGCTGGTTGACGTCGCGCACGACCTCGGCTGCCTCGGGCCGGACGGGCGCGGGCACATCGGCCTGCAAGGGATGCTCGGCAAGGTCGATATCGTGATGGGCAGCTTCTCGAAGACCTTCGCCTCGAATGGCGGCTTCGTCGCGTGCCAAACGGCATCCGTGAAGCAGTACCTCAAGTTCTACGGCAGCTCGGCGACGTTCTCGAACGCCCTTTCGCCCGTCCAGTGCGCGACGGTTCTCAAAGCGTTCGAGATCATCCAGTCGAGCGAGGGGCAGCAACTGCGCGAGATGATGCTCAGCCGTTCGACCTACCTGCGCGCGATGCTGACGCAGGCGGGTTTCCAGGTGATCGGCGCCCCCTCTGCGATCATCCCGGTCGTCGTGGGATCGGAGGACTTCGCCCGCATGGCCAGCCGGAAACTCTCGCAGCTCGGGGCGGTGGCGAACCTCGTGGAGTACCCGGCGGTTGCCAAGGGGAACGCCCGCTTCCGGCTGCAGGTCATGGCGCAGCACTCGCAAGAGGATTGCGACGTGATGGTGCGGTGCCTGCGCCAGGCCGTCGAGGACTGCGCGGCGCCGGCCTCGGCCAAGCCTGCCGCCGCTTCTCAAGCCGTCAAACTCGAACCCGCTTTGGCCTGAGATCCAACGTGATGCATCCCGGCGCGCAACGGGTCCGGTTTGGGACCCTTGCGCGCCAGCAAGCGCGAGGGGATGCGTGCTGTTGGCAAGGCCAAGGCAGGATCGGGCTGCAACCAGAACACTTGGGGACACCGCGATGCCGCGCCCGCTGACGATCTCTCCAGACAGTATCTACAAGCTCCTGGACTGGTTCATACCGCAGGGCCTTAAAGCCGATGCCGAGGTCCTGCGGCGCGTCCGCATGTTCATGGTCAGCCACCTGTTCGGCCCGTTCCTCGGGCACACGATCAGCCTGTGCCTCCTCGCGCTGGCTCCGGACCCTGATCTTGCGTGGTGGGTCTTCTTCGGCGCCATCACTGCGTTCTGGGCGTTCCCGATCGGGCTCAAGCTGAACGTCCCCTACTCGGTGCTGGCGCTGCTCTCGGTGCAGAACCTGACGTTCACCATTCTCTGGGGCTGCTACGCCTATGGCGGCCTGAACTCCCCGATCATGCCATGGGTGATCACGATCCCGCTGCTGGCCTTCTTCTACCTCGGGTCAAGCCGGACCGTGCAGGCGTTCGTCGTGACGCTCATCCTGGCCAACCTGCTGCTGTTCTACACCCTCTCGGGCGGCGGCAAGGTCTTCCCCGAGCACATCCCGCTGGCATCGCTGTCCGGCCTCGGCATCGTCTCGACCATCTGCGCGGCGGCTTACGTCTCGATGATGGCGCTTTACTACGCCAAGGTCGTCAGCTCGCAGCCTGAGCTTGAGCGCGAGGTGGCCCGCAGGATCGAGACCGCGGAGCGGCTGCGCCAGGCGACCGAGGATGCCGACGCGGCCAACAAGGCCAAGTCGGACTTCCTCGCCAAGATGAGCCACGAGCTGCGCACGCCGCTCAACGCGGTGATCGGCTACAGCGCGATCCTGCTTGAGGACATGGAGGAGGCCGGCTGCGGCCAGCAGCACAGCGACCTCACGAAGATCAACAATGCCGGCGAACGGCTCCTGGTCCTGATCAGCGACCTGCTCGACCTTTCCAAGCTGGATGCCGGCAAGATGGAGCTCTGCATCGAGCCGCTGGACGTCGCGGGCCTGGTCGGCAGCATCGTCGCGCTTCACCGCGGGCAGGTCGCCGCCGGCGACAACACGCTGAGGGTGGACTGCCCGGATGGCGTCGGCAGCATCGAGGGGGACGCCACGAAGCTCGGCCGGGTGCTTGCCAACCTCCTGAGCAACGCCGCCAAGTTCACGCGGGCCGGGACGGTCGATGTCTCTGTGATGAGGGATGACGCCTGGCTGGCCATCACGGTGCGCGACACCGGCAACGGGATCGAGGCCAAGCGGCTGCGGACGCTGTTCGAGAACTTCGATGAGGATGAGGGCGCGACGACAAGCAAGTATGGCGGGACGGGCCTCGGCCTGCCGTTGAGTTCCAAGCTCTGCCGGCTCATGGGCGGCGAGCTTTCAGTCGAGAGCACGTTGGGCAAGGGGTCGTGCTTCTCGGTGCGCATCCCGGTTTCCCAGGACGGCCGTCCCCTGTTGGGCGGCATGTCCAGGCCTGACCCGGCCCGGCCTGCCGCGCAAAGGGCCGAGCCGGTGGCCTGATGCCAGACGCCCTTTGGGGCGACTGGTATCAGAGTCGTTTTTGGCGCGCCGCCGCCC
>CAXTTB010000098.1:0-4689 GCA_964246905.1 uncultured Acetobacteraceae bacterium
CGGGCAGCCCCCCGCCCCGCCGGCCGGCCGCAGCCCCCACGCCCGCCCCGGTCAGCGTGGCGAGGAGCCAGCCGGCCGCCACGACCGGACCCACGCCCGGAATGGCCAGCGAACCCAGCCCGGCAAGCAGGCCCGCGCCGCCGCCCAGCACCGTGCCGACAGTGGCGCCCGTGCCGGCACCCGTTGCCTTGGCAGTGTCGGCGGCAGTGTCGCCGGCGATGTTGGTCCCGATGGTGCGGTCCTTGTCGCCCGACATCAGGCTGATGTCGTCATGCGGCACGCCCGCCGCCTCAAGCGCGTGCACGACGCGGACGGCGTGGTCGTAGGTGTCGTAGCTGTGGGCGATCATTCTCATGGTGGGGTTCCTATGGGTTGGGGACGGAGTGAAAGGGCGGCCCGCGCGTCACTGCTGGCCGATGTTGCCCTTGTAGTCGAGCCAGACGCCGACCTTGGCGCCGTCCTTGGCGGCGCTGCCGCGCCAGATGCCGTCGTCGTCCTTCTTGAGGTCGGCCACGTCGGCGTAGCCGCTGCTCTCGATGCGGCGCCGGGCTTCGCCATCGGTGAAGGAGTTGGCGCCCTTCGCCGGCTGCGCCGCGTTCGCCCCCGTGGTCGCGACCGCCTGGTTCCGGTCGCCCGCCGCGGCGGCCGGGCCGGTGCTGCTGGGCGCCACAGGCAGGGCGGCGTCGGGCGCCGTGGTCACGGCCGGCGGCGGCTGGGACGGCGACGTGGTGGCGGTCTGCGCCGAAGCCGCCGTGGCCAGCAGGCAGGCGGCGAAGATCCCAGGAAACAAAGCCGACGCCTTCATGCGAACCTCCCTTGTGAATCCCAGGCCGGACGTCGTGCCCGGCGCGGCAGCAAAGCCCGCCGAGGCGCCAGCCGCCAGCGTTGTAAGACCTTTTAACATCGAGCCTGGCGGAACTTGCCCTGGCCACCGCGGATTACAAGCCCTGGCCGTTGGTCACGTCGCCGCCAGCGGGGTGAATGGCTTGCGCTCGCCGACGAACGGCGCGGCGTCCGCATCCGTTCCATGGCGGCACGACACGCTTGAATGCGTCGGCGCAGGACGGCGGGCGCGGCTAACGAAGTCGCAGCAGCAGCGAAACGAGCGCCCTCCGCCCGTCCGGCGCGAGCGGCGCCAGCGTTTCCGCGGTGATCGCGTGGGCATGGGGCAGGAGGCGCCGCACCCACTCGCCGCCCCCCGCGGTGAGCGCCACCAGCCGCCGCCCGTCCGCGGCGTCCGGCTCGGCGGTGAGCAGGCCGCGCCGGGTCAGCCGGTCCACGACGCCCTTGATCGTCTCGGCGTCCATCGCCGTGGCCCGCCCCAGCCGGTTCTGCGACATCGGCCCGGCCTCCTGCAGCTTGGCCAGCGCCGCCCATTGCGTGAGCGTGAGGTCGCAGCCGATGCCGGACGCGAAGACGGCCGCGTGCCGCTGCGCCGCCTGCCGCAGGATGAGGCCGACCTGCTCGTCCAGCCAGCAGGGCACCGTGGTCAGCGCAGCCCGTCCTCGCCCACCGAGGCGGCCTTGCCGTAGCTCTGCACCGCCGCCCCCTGGATGCCGGGCGCGGGCCCGGCGGGTGGGCGGCGCGACCGGGCGGCCCGCCTCCTCCAGCCTCTCCTTCAGCACCACCACGATCTTGCGGATGCGGGCAATGGTTTCAGGCATGGACGGCTTCCCTGGCCAGGACGGCTGCGCCGGCGACGCGGGTCACGCCCTGGCAATGCATGGCGGCGGCGACGATCCGCCCATCCCGCAGCAGGTGCCCGGCCACGCGCGCCCCGCCGTCCAGCGCGCGGCCGGCCTCGCCCGGCGTCAACGCCCCCACCACGGCCGTCACGCGCCGGCAGCCCAGGTCGGAGTCCGCCTGCAACGCCGCGGCCGGCGTGCGGTGGACGGCCGGGTGCCCGGGCAGGTCAACCGCGTTGGCGATCACGGTCGCGGCGGCGTCCGCCTCGGCCGCCGTGGCGACGCCGCGCACCGGCCCGTCGGCGCGCACCTCCGCAGCGGCCACAACAGTGTCGCCGCCGCGTCCGGCCCGATGGCGGAGATGGTGGAGGAGTCCGGCGCCGGCCTGGCCGAACCCGACCTGCGCGCCATCGCGGTGTATCTCAAGGACCTGCCGGGCCAGCAGGGCGCTCCCGCCCCGCTGCCTGCCGGCAGCCCGGCCATGCAGGCGGGCGCCGCCATCTACCGGGACGAGTGCGCCGCCTGCCACAACCAGGCCGGCACCGGCGTGCCGCGGCTGTTCCCGGCGCTGAAAGGCGCGCCCACGGTGCAGCAGGACGTGCCGCTGAACCTGGTGCGCGTCGTGCTGCAAGGCGCGCAAAGCTCGCAGAACCGGCACGCCGTCACCGGGCCGGCGATGCCGGCGCTGGGCTGGAAGCTGTCGGACGCGGAGGTGGCGGACACCGTGACGTTCATCCGCAACGCCTGGGGCAACGCCGCCCCCGCCGTGTCCGCCGCCGAGGTGGGGAAGGTCCGCGCCGACCTGGCCAAGCGGGCGGAGTAGGCCGGTCAGCCGCGCCGCACCCCGGTGAACTGCACCAGCCCCTTCGACACGCCCGTGAGGTCCGCGCGGTAGGCGGCCGGCTGGTAGTACGATCCCAGCGGCAGGTAGGGCACGTCCTGCAAGGCCTGCTCCTGCATCCTGCGGGCCAGCGCAGGCCCATCGGCCTCGTCCTCCGCATACAGCCACTCGTCGCGCAGCGCCTCCAGCTTCGGCAGGGTGGGCCAGCCGTTGTAGGCGTTCTCCCCGTTGCCGCGCATCAACTGGTGGCTGCCCGGCGTGCCCATGTCGTAGCCGCCGGAGAACGCCGCGAACATGTGCCAGCCGCCCTTCTCCGGCGGCTGCCGGCTGACCGAGCGCTGCACGGTGGTGCCCCAGTCGGTCGCGATCACATCGACGTTCATGCCGAGCTTGCGGAGCATGTCGGCGCCGACCTCGGCGATGGCGTTGATGCGCGGCACGTCGGTCGGCTCCAAGTAAACGATTTTCTCGCCCTTGTACCCCGCCGCGGCCAGCTCGCGCTTCAGGTCGGCGAGACCATGCCTGCCGCTCAGCGCCTCCATGCCGGCGTCGTTGGCGAGCGGCGTCCCGGGGGTGAACAGGCCGCATTGGCTGTCGAACGGGGCGTTGCCGCCGACCACCGCCTCCATGAACTCCCGCTGGCTCACCGCGCGCAGCACCGCCCGGCGGATGCCTGGGTTGTCGAAGGGCGGGAAGAGCTGGTTGAAGCGCAGGAAGCCGATCAGGCCCTTGGTCTCCACGACCTCCACCCGCAGCGCGCGGTGGGACCGGAGGGAGGGCACGAGGTCCATGAGCGGCTGCTCCACCCAATCCACCTCCCCGGCCCGGAGGGCTGCGGCCTGGGTGGCCGGGTCCGGGGTGGTGATCCACTCCACCCGGTCGAAGTGCGCGACGCGCGGCCCGGCGCAGAAGCTCGGCGTGCCCTGCCGCGGCACGTAGCCCTCGAAGCGGGCATAGGCGTTGCGGGCGCCGGGCACGCGCTCGGCGGCCAAGTAGCGGAACGGGCCGCTGCCGACGATCTCGGTCAGCCGGGCGCTGGGCGGCGTCTGCGCCAGCCGCTCAGGCATGACCACGGCCATCGTGTTGGTCGGGTGCGCCAGCGCGTCGGGCAGCAGGCGGAAGCGGCGGCGGAGCCGGAAGCGGATCGTCTTGTCGTCCGGCGCGGACAGCTCCGCCGTGGCAACCGCGAGCGCCTGGCCGAAGGCGTCGCCCACCCACCAGCGCCGGATGCTCGCCACCGCGTCCCGCGCCAGCACGGGCGTGCCGTCGTGGAAGCGCAAGCCCTCGCGCAGCGTGAGGGTCCAGGCCAGCCCGTCCGGCTCGGTCGTGCAGCCGGCCAGCATCTGCGGCCGGGCGACGCCCGCCTCGTCCATGGCGAACAGGGTGTCGAACACCATCAGCACGTGGTTGCGCGTGACGAAGGCGCTGACGGCCGGGTCGAGCAGGGCGAGGTCGGCGTAGGGCACGAACTTGAGCGTGGTCGCGGCCTGCGCCCGCACGACCGCCGGGCAGGCCAGCCCGGCGGCCCCGGCCATTCCAACTCCCAGCAAGGTCCGGCGCTGCATCCTCAATCCTTCCTGATGCCCCAGAACAGGCTGAACGACCCGCGCGGGATGTTGCTGACATTGCGGCGGTAGGCGGTCGCCTGGAAGAACTGGCCTAGCGGGTAGTAGGGCGGGTCCTCCATGAAGCGGGCCTGGATGTCGCGCCCGATCCGCTGCTGGGTCGGCAGGTCCGCCGCGTCGAACCAGGCGCTGCGCAGCGCCGCCATCCCCGCGTCGGTCGGCCAGCCGACGAAGCCCGCCCGGCCCACCGCGTTCAGCGACGGGTTGGAGCCGGGGTTCAAGAGGTCGTAGCCCGCCGTGTAGGTGCAGTGCGCGTTCCAGCCACCCTTCTCCGGCGGCTCCTGGCTGTTGCGCCGGCTCGTCACGGTGCCCCAGTCCAGCGCCTGGTAGTCGAGGTCCATGCCGGATTTCCGGAACATGTCGGCGGCGACCTCGCACAGCGCGTTGACCGCGGGGAAGTCGGTGGCCGCCATCATCGACACCTTCTCGCCGCGATACCCGGCGGCGGCGAGGTCGCGCCGCACCCGGGCGTAGTCGCGCGGCCCGGCGAACACGTCCAGCCCGGCCTCCGTCGCCAGCGGCGTGCCCGGCGTGAACA
>CAXTTB010000098.1:4699-9703 GCA_964246905.1 uncultured Acetobacteraceae bacterium
GGGGGCGGCGCGCCCCCCCCCCCCCGCCCCCCCCGGCCCCCCCCGCCGGGGGGGGCCCGGCGGCCCCCCCCCCCCCGGGCTGGTGCCACATCGCCGGGTCGGTGCCCGCCACCGCCGTCATGAAGTCCGCCTGGTCGATGGCGCCGAGCAGCGCGCGCTTGACGCCCGGGTTGTCGAACGGCGGGTACAGGCTGTTGACCCGCAGGAAGCCGATGTTGCCGGCCCGGTCGATGATCTCCGTGGTGATCGCGCGGTTGCGGCGCAGCACCGGCAGCAGGTCCGCGGTCGGCGCCTCCCACCAGTCGATCTCGCCCGCCTGCAGCGCCGCCGCCGCGGTCGCCGCGTCGGGGATCGTGTGCCACTCGATCCGCTCCATGGCCGGGACCTTCGGCCCGGCGGTGAAGCTCGGCGTGCCCGTGGGCCGCGGCACGTAGCCGTCGAACCGCTGGTACACGGCGCGGGACCCCGGCACGCGCTCGTTGGCAACGAAGCGGTAGGGGCCGCTGCCGACCATCTCCGTCACCTGCTGCGTGCCGGGCGTGCCGGCCAGGCGCTCCGGCATCACCGGCAGCATGGTGTTGCTGCCGCGGCCCAGCGCCAAAGGCAGCGCGGGGAACGGCTTCTTCAGGCGGAAGCGGATCGTCCGGTCGTCCGGCGCCGCAAGCTCGTCGGTGGCCGCCAGCAGGGACGCGCCGAAGGCGTCGCGCGACGCCCAGCGCCGGATGCTCGCCACCGCGTCGCGCGCCAGCACCGGCGTGCCGTCATGGAACCGCAGGCCGGGGCGCAGGGTGAGCGTCCACAGCCTGCCGTCGTCCTCGACCCGGTGCCCCTCCACCATCTGCGGCTGCGGCGCGTAGCTTTCGTCGAGGCCGTACAGCGTGTCGAACACGAGGAAGGCGTGGTTGCGGGTGACGTAGGCCGTGACCCACACCGGGTCGAGCTGCGCGAGGTCGGCCTGCGGCGCGAACACCAGCGTGCCGGCGCCGGCGGCGCGGGCGAGGCGCGGCATCGCCAGGGCCGCGGCCCCGGCGGCGACGGCCTTGAGGGCGTCACGCCGCCGCATGGGCTGCGTCAGGCCACCAGGCGCCGCTCGGCGCGGCACCGCATCAACGGCTGGATGCGGGTGCCGAAGGCGTCCATGCCCAGCAGGAAGTCGTCGAACGTCAGCATGATGCCCTTCACCCCGGGCAAAGCCGCGACCTCGTCCAGCATCTTGGCCACCGTGGCGTAGGAGCCGACCAGGGTCCCCATGTTGAAGTTGACCGGCGAGGGCGAGCGCAGCACGGCGGCGGCCATGGAGGTGGTGCCCGGCGCCGGGTCCTCCGCCGCCTTGCCGAGCAGGTGGGCCAGCGCGTCCTGGTCGGCGCCGGCGACGTAGTGGTCCCATTTCGCCATCGCCGCCGCGTCCGTCTCGTCCGCGATGACCATGTAGAGCATGTAGCTGCCCACGTCGCGCCCGGCCCGCCTCGCGTGCTCCAGCATCCGGGCGGGGACGCCGGCGGCGCGGTCCGGTTCGTTCACGCCCTCGCCGAGCGCGAAGTTGAAGTCGCAGTACTGCGCCGCGAACTCCATGCCGCGGTCGCTCTGCCCGGCGGACACCAGCTTGACCGGCGACGCCGGGCGGGGGCTGAGCTTGCAGGCGTCCATGCGGAAGTACTCGCCCTGCAGGTCGGACTGCCCGGTTTCCCACAGGCCGCGCAGAATCCGCACGTATTCGGTGCTGTAGTCGTAGCGCCTGGCGAAGTGCTGGTCGCCGGGCCACAGGCCCATCTGGCTGTACTCGATCTTGTGCCAGCCCGAGACGATGTTGACCCCGAAGCGCCCGCCGGAGATGTCGGAGATCGTGCTGGTCATCCGCGCCACGATGGCCGGCGGGATGGTCAGCACCGCGGTCGAAGCATAGAGCCGGATGCGCGAGGTGACGGAGGCGAGGCCCGCCATCAGGGTGAAGCTTTCCAGCCCGTGGTCCCAGAACTCCGTCTTGCCGCCGAAGCCGTGCAGCTTGATCATGGAGAGCGCGAAATCGAGGCCGTAGCCCTCCGCCTTCTGCACGACCTGGCGGTTCAGCTCGAAGCTCGGCATGTATTGCGGCGAGGTGGCGGACAGCAGCCAGCCGTTGTTGTTGATCGGGATGAAGACGCCAATGTCCATGGCTGCGCTCCGCTGGCGGTGGAGGGGGGCTATGCAAAGCGTGCGCCAGGCTCAGGCGCGTCCGAGTTTGTGGCGCTCAAGCAACAGTCTCATGAACACAGTCGCCGGCGCATTGCCACGGCGCGCGACAAGTGCCAGCAACTGGCGTTGCCCAAGGGCGGCGCCGGACGCAGGACGGCGTGCGCCGGCCCGGCCCGCAGGCCTTGCTTCCATCGCGTGCCTTGGCCTACGGATTCCTGCCCCAAGACATCACGCAGTCCCACGGAGTGAACCGATGACGAAGACCCCCGAGAAGAAGAAGGCCCCGCCGAAGGGCGCCACCGTCGAGAAGCCGAAGGCCGGGAGCAAGCCGAACGCCCTGCAGCAGCCGCTGCAGCCGTCGCCGGACCTGGCCGCCGTGGTCGGAGAGGGCACGATGGCGCGGGGCGAGGTGGTCAGCAAGGTGTGGGAGTACATCAAGGCCCACAAGTTGCAGAACCCGGACGACGGGCGCGAGATCCTGGCCGACGACAAGCTGAAGAAGGTGTTCGGCAAGGACAAGGTGACGATGTTCGAGATGAACAAGTTCCTCGCCCAGCACCTGAAGTAAACCCGACCGAGGCAGGCGGGCGCAGCACGGCCTGGGCCTGGGCCATGCTGCGCCCCACGGTCAGTTCACCGTCTGGCTCGGCCGGGCGAAGAAGTCGGATGGAACGGTGTTCGTCAGGCCCTGCACCCGGTCCTCCGTCTGCAGGTTCAGCGCGCTGCACCCTTGGCCGCCGTAGTGCGGCAGGGTGGTGACGGTGCTGGCGGGGATCGTGGCGTAGGAGGCCGGCAGCGGCGCGCGGTAGCCGATCAGCCGGCCCGGGTCGAAGGCGGACAGCAGCGCCCCGGTCGGCATCCCCGGAGCGTCGTGCGGGCTGAGGAACGCCTGGATGAAGCCCGCCGGACCCGTCTGGAACTGCGGGTCCTGCGCGCCGGCCAGCCGGGCCGCGATCTCGTCCGGCAGCGTCGCCAGCGGCGGCAGCCCGAACAGCGAGTTCACCAGCCGGATCACCGAGTTGTGGTCGCCCTCCTCATGCGCCACCGCGTGGGCGCGGGCGAAGGGAGAGATCACGATGAGCGGGATGCGCGGCCCCCGGCTGAGCGGCAAGCCGGCCGGGTCGTAGCTCAGGATGCGCGGCGGCACGTGGTCGTAGTCGCCCTCCGACTCGTCGTAGGTGATGACGATGGCGCTCTCGCCCCAGTACGGGCTGTTGGCAATGGCGTTGACCTCCTCGGCGATCAGCGCCTCGCTGATCTGCGCGTCGGAGTAGGCGGGGTGGTCGTCGTCGCCCAGGAAGTTGCCGTTGATGTAGGCGGCGTCGGCAGGCCCGGTGGCATGCGTCGTGTCCGGCTTCAATCCCATGATGTTGTCGTAGCCGCCGCGGACGTAGAACACGCCGCCAGCCTTGGGCAGCGCCGCCGACTGCACGTCGCCGAAGAAGTCGCTCAGGCCCCGCTGGTTCGCGGCCTCCGCCGGGTTGTTGGTGACGTAGCCGAAGTACTGCGGCCCGTTGTGGTGGCCGATGTAGCTCGCGTGCGGCACGGTGCTGATGCCGTTGGCGTCCGGCAGGCCCCGCTCCGTCCCGTAGCCGTTCTGGTACCAGCGCCAGCTCACCGGCCTCTGGTTCCGCGCCGTGATGGCGAGCAGGTCCTGCTGCACGTCCGCGAGGTCGAGCCCCGGGTTGGTGTCCTGCGCCACGACGGCCGGCAGCGTGCGCCCGGCGAGCGTCAGCGGCAGGCTGGCGAAGGTCAGGTTCGGCGCGACGTTGCTCGCGCCGCCGAACTCGTTCTTGCGCTGCGGCGTGCCGCTCGCGGCGCCGGTGTTGCTCGTCGCCTGGTTGTTGGTCGGCTCGCTCGGCTTGCCGGAGTACTGGACGTTCGCGCCGGGCAGGCCGGGGATCGGGTCGTTGACGATGGGCACCGCGACCGAGCCGTAGGTGCTGGCCGAGGTCTGGTCCGGATGCTTCACCCACTGCGTCTCGCCAGCCTGCCCGGCGATCATGGCGATGGCGTTCGGCGTGGACGGCCCGATGGTGGTCTGGAAGATGTTGTCGAACAGGGTGAACTTGCTGGCGTAGTTCCACAGGAAGGGGATGGTGTCGCAATCGACGTAGGCCATCGCCAGCTCGCCGAACTGCTTGGACTTCAGGGACACGGTGGAGGGCGGCGTCGCGGGGTTGATCGGCGATCCCGCGAAGTACTTCGCCTGCTCGTTGAGCGCGAAGCGGTCCATGACCGGCACGCCGTTCACCAAATGCATCTTGGCCGCCATGCGGGCGTGGGCGTGGTCAACGTCGTCGAGGTCGGCGGCGTTCTGCTCGGTGCCGATCCGGAAGGGCTGGATGGTGCCCATGCTGCCGTCGGTGTTCAGGATCGCCTGGGTGTTGGCCGCCGGCACGCGCGGCTTGGTGCCGTCCGAGAACAGGCCGTTCGCGCCGCGGAAGGTGCCGAAGTAGTGGTCGAAGGAGCGGTTCTCCTGGAACAGCACGAACACGTACTTCACGCGCTTGCGAAGCAGCTCGATCATCTCCTCGTTGGACGGCCGCGGCTCGGCGGCGGGGTCGCTGTAGAACGCAGCGACATCCCCGCTGGGATCGGGCTGCCCGGTGACGATCAGCCGGGGCCGGTCGGCGGCGCGTGCGGCCGACCAGGCGAACGGCTGCAGCAGCAGCCCGGCGGCGACCAGGGCGGAGCAGCCCTTGAGGAGCAAGCGTTGCATTCGTGAGGACCCTTTGATGTCGAGCCGCCCTTATGCCACGCGGCGCGGCGCGGACAGCCCGGGCAACGTTACAGGCGCGTGAAGTTACGCCTGCTGCTCAGCCCGCGTTA
>CAXTTB010000099.1:0-9681 GCA_964246905.1 uncultured Acetobacteraceae bacterium
GTGCATGGCGCGCTCGATCCGCTCCGGCGCCTGGGCGAAGCATAGGCGCAGGTGGCCTTCCCCCGCCTCCCCGAAGGCGCTGCCCGGCGCCAGCGCCACGCCGTGCTCCTGCACCAGCGTCAAGGCCAGCGCCAGGCTGTCGCGCAGCCCGTCCACGCCGATGAAGGCGTAGAACGCGCCGTCCGGGGCGGCCAGCCGGATGCCGTTCAGCCCGGCCAGGCCGTCCAGCGCCAGTTGCCGTCCGAGGGCGCAATGGGCGCGGAACGTGCCGACGAACGCCTCGTCCGCCAAAGCGGCGAGGGCGCCGGCCTGGGCGAAAGGGGCGACGCCGCTGTGGGTGACTTCGACGATCTCCGCCACCTGGTCCCGCGCGCCCGTGGGCAGCACCATCCAGCCCAGCCGCCAGCCGGTCATCGCGTAGGTCTTGCTGAAGCTGTTGCACACCATCACGCGGTCGGACGGGTCGGCCAGGTCCAGCACGGACGGCGCCGCCTCCGACCCGTCGTACACCAGGCGGGTATAGACCTCGTCCGCGATCAGCCACACGCCGTGCGCCCGGCATAGGTCCAGGATCGCCGCCGTCTCCTCCAGCGTCGCGGTCCAGCCGGTGGGGTTGTTGGGGGAGTTCAGCACCAGCGCGCGGGCGCCGGGCAGCTTGGCCGCGAGGCGGTCCAGGTCCAGGCGGAACCGCCCGTCCGGCAGGGCGTCGAGTGGCAGCGCATCGACGGCGGCGCCGCGCAGCCGGGTGGCGTTGGCCGGGTTGGGCCAGGCGGGGGTGTGCAGCACCACGCGGTCGCCGGCGCGCACCACGGCCGCGAGCGCCACGCTGACCGCGGTCATGCCGGAGGCCGTGACTTGGATGCGGTCCTCCGTGACCGGGCGCACGTGCAGCCGGGTCAGCATGTCGGCAAGCGCGTGGCGCAAGGCGAGGACGCCGCGCACGTCGGAGTACAGCGTGTCGCCGCGGGCCAGGGCGCCCGGCGCCGCCGCGAGGGCGCCCGAGGGGCCGGGCCGGGCGCTTGCGCCTAAGCAGAGGAACTCCGTATCCGGGCGCGCATAGGCGGCCCGCGCGACCGCGACGATGCGCGACGGCATGAGGGTGGCGATGTCCATGCCCGTCCCTACGCGATCCACGGGAGAGCGGCTAGGCCATCAGGGCGCGGAGCTTGGCCGCCATCGCGTCCGGCGCCGTCTCGTGCGTGAAGTTGCCGACGAAGCGCCCGCGCGGGTCCATGACATAGATGATGCTGCTGTGGTCCATGTCGTAGTCGCCGCCGGCCTTGGGGTGCTTGGCGTAGTACACGCGGTAGGCCTTCGCCGCCGCCGCGACCTGCTCCGGCGTGCCGCTCAGCCCGGTGATGGGCGCGTCGAAGGCGGACACGTACTCGCGCATGACGTCTGGGGTGTCGCGCTCCGGATCGACCGTGATGAACAGCACGGCGACCTTGCGCTTCGCCTCCGGCCCCAGGCTGTCCAGCGCGTTCGCCATGTCCTGCAGCGCCGTCGGGCAGGCGTCGGGGCAGCGGGTGTAGCCGAAATACACCAGCATCCAGCGTCCTCGGAACTCCGCATCCGTGACCTCCCGCCCGTCCGCCGCGCGCAGCCGGAACGGGCCGCCGACCTGCGGCGCCTCCTCCCGGTGCAGCGCCGTCCAGCCGGCCGCGCCCAGCAGCCCGGCCCCAAGCAGCCCCGCCGGGGCGAGCAGCACCAGGCGGCGTCGGTTCATCAATGCGCGTGCTCCATGCCAGGTGTCTGCGCGACACCTGGCCCCTGCGCGCCGACCGGCGCGACCCGCACCTGCAAGTCAAGCGGCGGCGCGTGCTCGAAGCGGAGCTGCACCAGGATCACCTGGCCGGCCGCCAAGGGCTGCTGCAGTCCCACCAACATGATGTGCAGGCCGCCCGGCGTCAGCGCGACCGCCTGCCCGGCCGGCAGCGTCAGCCCGTCCGCCAGCTCCCGCATCTTCATCACGTTGCCGTCCATCGTCATCTCGTGCACCTCCGCGTGCCCGGCGACGGGGCTGCTGGCGCCCAGCAGGCGGTCATCGACGGGGCTGGTGAGGGTGACATAGACGCCGCCCACGGTTTGACGCGGGGCGGTGGCGCGCGCCCAGGGCTGCTCCGCACGCATGGTGGAGGGCTGGGCGGCGGCGTGCATGGCGAAGGGCGCAAGCAAGCCCAGCGCGAGGACAAGGCGGCGCATCGGGTCACTCCTGTGCAGGGAACAGCCCCGCGATGCCTGTGAGATAGCACGTCAGGCTGCCGTTGCATCCCCTCAGGATCGCGGCACGAAACGATACGGGCTGTCGCTGGCCAGCAGCGGGTCGAGCGCCAGGCGGTGCTCGAGCGGCGGGAAGGCCCGGCTGCGGCAGTTCTGCCGGTCGCACAGCCGGCAGGACAGCCCGATGCCGACCGCGGCGCGCTCCAGGTTGATGCCGTCCGCATAGGCCAGCGCGTCCGCGTGCTCGATGGCGCAGCCCATGGCGATGACGTGGGTCGGCGGCGGCTCTCCCCAGGTCGAGGCGCGGCCGACCACGCAGCGGGCGAAGCACAGGAAGGTCGCGCCGTCCGGCAGTTGCGCCACCTGCACATGCACCTGGCCCGGCGCCGCGAAGGCCGCGTGCACCACCCAGCGCGGGCAGGACCCGCCGTAGCGCGCGAACGGGAAGCCGGCGGCGGAGAACCGCTTGCTGACGTTGCCCGCCGGGTCCACGCGGAGGAAGAAGAACGGCACCCCGCGGCTGCCCGACCGCTGCAGGGACGACAGGCGGTGGCACGCCTGCTCGAAGCTCACGCCGAACCGGGCGGCGAGCGCGTCCACGTCGTGCCGCAGCTCGATGGCGGCGGCCCGCACCGGCTCGTAGCGCATGAGCAGGGCGGCTGCGGTGTAGTTGAGCAGGGCCAGGCGGATCACCGACCCGGCCTCCGGCGTCGTCGGCGCGATGGCCGCGACCTGCGCCTCCACGGCGTCCCGCGCCTCCAGCAGCGCCAGTTGGAACGCCAGGTGGAAGCCCCGGCTCTCCCGGGGAAGCTGCTCCGACAGCACCAGGCTGCGGGCGGCCGGGTCGTAGAGGCGGAGCGCGCCGTCCGTGGGCGCCACCTGGATGTGCAGGCCGTGGTCGCGGCGCAGGCGCTCGGCGATGGCGTGGTTCAGCTCGGACGGCTCGGGCGGCAGGGAGGCGCCGACCGACTCGGCCGCCGATTCGAGGTCGGGGAAGTGGTTGGACCGTTCGTGGAAGGCGTCGCGCGCCTCCTCGTGCGGCAGCAGCAGGCGGCGTCCGGAGGGCAGGGCGATGCCGCTGCTGTCCTCCCGCGCGACGCGCCAGGCGCGGTACAGCGCCAGCACGGCCCGCCCGGCGGCCGGGCTGCCGGCGGCCAGCGCCGCGACTTCCGGCTCCGGCACCGGCTGGTCCAGCAGCACGTCGGCGAACACCTCGCGCAAGCCAGCCTCAAGCTGGCGTTCCTGCGCGCCGGACAGCGTGGCGAGGTCCACGTGCAGCGTCTCGGCGAGCTTGATGAGCAGGCTCGCGGTGATGGCGCGCTGCTCGTGCTCGATCAGGTTCAGGTAGCTGGCGGAGATGCCGAGCCGCACCGCGAGCGCCTGCTGCGTCATGGACTGCTCCTGGCGCAGGCGGCGGACGGTGCGGCCGATCAGGGGTGCGGCCATTTACAACCTTTACGACTTTACGGAAGGCATGAACAATTCAGCGACTCCCTTGCGTGGTTTGTGACAGATTGGGGGTTGGGCTTCGCAGGTGCAATGTCAATAATTCACTCATCGCCAACAGGAGACCGACGATGCACCCTACCCCGAACTTTGCCCCTGACGGCATGTCGAGCGGCCCCGCCCCGATGCCGCATCAGGACCCCGAGCGTTTCGCCGGGATCAAGCGCGACTACACGCCGGCCGAGGTCGCCAAGCTGTCCGGCAGCTTCCGGATCAAGCACACGCTGGCGGAGATGGGCGCCAACCGCCTGTGGCACCTGCTGAAGACCGAGCCGTACGTGAACACGCTGGGCGCGCTGACCGGCAACCAGGCGATGCAGCAGGTGCGCGCCGGGCTGAAGGCGATCTACCTGTCGGGCTGGCAGGTGGCGGCGGACGCCAACACGTCGAACGAGATGTATCCGGACCAATCGCTGTACGCGGTGAACTCGGTGCCGCAGGTGGTGAAGAAGATCAACGCCTCGCTCCGCCGCTGCGACCAGATCGCGCGGCTTGAGGGCGACGACACGATGCATTGGATGGCGCCCATCGTCGCCGATGCGGAGGCCGGGTTCGGCGGCGCGCTGAATGCGTTCGAGCTGATGCGCGCCATGATCGACGCCGGCGCGGCTGGCGTGCACTTCGAGGACCAGTTGGCCTCCGAGAAGAAGTGCGGCCACCTGGGCGGCAAGGTGCTGATCCCGATCAGCCAGCACATCCGCACGCTGAACGCCGCCCGCCTCGCCGCCGACGTGGAGGGCGTGCCGACCGTGCTGCTGTGCCGCACCGACGCGCACTCCGCGCAGTTGCTGACCGCTGACGTGGACGAGCGCGACCGCCCGTTCCTCACGGGCGCCCGCACGCCGGAGGGCTTCCACCGCATCAAGCCCGGCGTCGGCGTCGATTACGCCATCGCCCGCGGCCTGGCGTTCGCGCCCTACGCCGACCTGCTGTGGTGGGAGACGAGCGAGCCGAACCTGGCCGAGGCGCAGCGCTTCGCCGCCGCGATCCATGAGAAGTTCCCGGGCAAGATGCTGGCCTACAACTGCTCGCCCTCCTTCAACTGGGCGAAGAAGCTGGAGCCGGAGCAGATCGCCGACTTCCAGCAGGCCATCGGCGCGATGGGCTACAAGTTCCAGTTCGTGACGCTGGCCGGGTTCCACAGCCTGAACCTGTCCATGTTCAAGCTGGCGCGCGGCTACAAGGAGCGCGGCATGGCGGCGTACTCGGAGCTGCAGCAGGCGGAGTTCGCGTCGGAGGCCGAGGGCTACACCGCGACCCGGCACCAGCGTGAGGTCGGCACCGGCTGGTTCGACGCCGTGGCCGTCACCGCGTCCGGCGGCAAGTCCAGCACGACCGCCATGGCCGGCAGCACGGAAACCGAGCAGTTCCACGCCGGGGCGCCGGTGCCGACGCCGGACCCGTTGGAAGAGCCGATGCAGCAGGGCGGCACGGCGCACGACGGCCATGACGACGGCCTGGTGCACAGCCACGCCTGGGCGGTGTCCTCGCCCGACCGCTAAGCCTTGGTTTCCGCCGCGGGTGATGGCCCGCGGCGGGTCTTGGTGCACTATGACCCCGTCATGCCCAGGCATGGCGGGGTTTGCGTTTGGGCGCTCTGAATGAGCCGAGCTTCAGGCCTACGCCGGTGAGTTTGCCCAAGATTGTCTAAACCAGGCGGCTTTCAAACTCCTGACATGCTAAGCGCGGCTCCTTCCCACAATCTTTGACGCCGAAGCAGGGGGGGCTTTGTGCTATATTCTCATGGCCAAATAAATAGTTACGAATAAACAACATGAATTGTGAGCGTGCTGGGAACTGATGGGCTTGGAAACGCAGCCGCGCGCTGACCGTCGTGCATCCCGGGATGTGAAAGGCAGCCTGACGATGGCCGTGACCTTGGGAGACTCGCCTCCTCCCTCACTCGACGGACTGCACAAGGATGAAAAGAGCGAAACCGTATTCCTTGGAAAGCGGCGTGCCCCGCTTTTGGGCGCTGCCGTTTGCCTTTTGCTTGCGTGGGGACGTGCCCGGCATATCCATGACCTGCTTGCCCATGGAACGGGCGACTACGCGGCGGGCGTCGCGCTCCTCGGAAACGCCGTTTTGCTCGGCGTCTTCGCATCCATCGCGGCTGCCGCGGCGATGAGCGCCGTGCTCGGCTTTCCGCGGCTGATCGTGACCCCGCAAGGCCTCGCGCGGCGGTCGCTGTTCCGAACGACGACCGCCGCGTGGGACAGCCTCACCCGGTTCCACGTCAAACGCCGCGACGGCGGGAAAGCCCTGCACGCCACGGCGGACGTCATCGGCGCGAACGCGAGTCCGAGGCTTCGGCGTCGCAAGGACAGGCTGTTCAAGATTGCCAACGCCTACCGGCAGCCGGTCGAGACGATCGTGGCCGTCATCCACAGCCAGCAGGCCGAGGCGCTGGCCGCCGCCGCGCCGCTCTCGCGTGCGGCAAGCGCGCCTGACGTCCCTGCATACGGCGTTGCCGGCTTCCGGGCGCCCTGGGCGACGCTCGGCCTGCTCGCGATCCTGGCGGCCGCCTTCCTGGCCGAACACCGGCTGGGCGTCGCGCCGGAGGCTGTGCCGTTCACGCCGAATGCGCTCACGCTCTATGCCTTTGGCGGCGTTGACGGCCACCCTGTGCTCGGTCATGGCGAGCTGCTGCGCCTGTTCTCATCGGCGCTGCTGCACGCCAGCGCAGCGCATCTCATCGCGAACGCAGTGGTTCTCCTCCTGGTGGGCTGGCCTCTTGAACGGCTCGCAGGCCGGGCTTGGTTCCTGGGCATCTTCATGGCCAGCAGCGCGGCTGGATCGGTCGCAGGACTTGCTGCTTATCCCACTGATACGACCCTTGTCGGCGCTTCCGGCGGCATCACGGGCCTGTCCGCCGCGATGGCCGCTCTCAGCTTCCGTCTCCCGACCCGACGCAAGCGGGCGTTCATGCTGGTGCGCGCGACGCTCGTCCTCATTTCCGCGTTCTTCCCTTCGGAAATCCCCGGCGGCGTCCAAATCGGCTATGCCGCCCATCTCGGCGGCGCCCTCGCCGGCGCGGCGCTTGGCGTCCTGCTGCTGAGCCGGTGGGAGAAGCCCTGCCGCCTGCCCCGGTTCCAAAGAGCCGGCCTCGCGGTCGGCGCCGGAGGGCTGGCGCTGGCGCTGCTTGGCGTTCCCACGTCCCTGCGCCTCAGCCGCGAGTACGTGGCGTCGGCCCAGGGCTGCATCGGACATGACCCGGACGCGGCGATCCAAGGCTGCACGGACATGCTCGAACGGCGGCCGGCGAGCGCGGCCGCCTACAACAACCGCGCTTGGGCGCTCCACCTCAAGGGCGAGGATGCCCTCGCGTTGCCGGACGCGGAAAAGGCCGTCACGCTCGCGCCAAGCAGCGCGCCGTCATTGGAAACGAGGGCGGAGATCTACGAGCAGCTCGGGCGCAGGGATGACGCCCTGGATGATTACCGCGCGGCGCTCGCGATTGACGCGGGCCTGCAACCGGCACAGGACGGGCTGGACAGGTTGGAAGGCGGCTTCGAGACCTCTCCGTAGGATGCCCGGCCCTGCTCGTCCCGACGCGCGTCCGCCCGATCTACGCCGCGCCGGGGGCGGCCTCCTGCTCCCCCATCTCCGCCTTCGCCTCCTCGATCAGCCGCGCCTCGTGCCGCCGCACGAAACGCACCGACAGCACCACGACGACCAGCGCCACGGCGCCGACCGCGAGGCCGAACGGCCCGGCCAGCCGATGCACCTGGTCGCCCAGCAGGTAGGCGCCGAAGCCGTACAGGCAGGTCCAGAACACGCCGCCGAGCGCGTTCCAAACCAGGAACCGCCCCCAAGGCATATGGCTCGCCCCGGCCAGCACGGCGGCGAAGGTGCGCAGGAAGGCGACGAAGCGCCCGAAGAACACCACCTTGCCGCCATGGCGCAGGAACAGGAACCGCCCCAGGTGCTGCCGGTCCAGCGTCAGCCCGACCTTCGGGCCGTAGCGCGCCAGCACCGGCGGGCCGACCTCCCGCCCGATCAGGTATCCCACGTTGTCCCCCAGCACCGCGCCGAGCGCCGAGGCCGCGACCACGTGCTCGATGGTGATGTTGCCGGTCGTGGCGGCATACAGCGCGGCTGCGATCAGCAGGCTCTCGCCCGGCAGCGGCAGGCCCATGCTCTCGAAGAAGATGACGGTGCCGACCACCCAGAAGCCATGGTGCTGCACCAGGCCGGCCAAATCCAAACCGAACACGCTATTCCCCCCGCCAGCGCCGCCACCCGGCAGCGCGCAGCCCGCACGCCGGGCAAGTGCCGCAGCCCCAACCCCAGTCATGCCGGTGGGTTCGGTCCCCGAGGTAACAGCTATGCGTGCGTTCCACCGTCAGCTCGACAATGCCCAGGCGGTCCGCCAGCGCCCAGGTCTCGGCCTTGTCCAGCCACATCAGCGGCGTTTCCAGCACGAAGCGGCGCTCTGTCCCGAGGTTGAGCGCAAGCTGCATCGCCTTGATCGTGTCGTCCCGGCAGTCGGGGTAGCCGCTGTAGTCCGTCTCGCACATGCCGCCCACGATGCGGCGCAGGCCGCGGCGGTAGGCGAGTGCGGCGGCGTAGGTCAGGAACAGCAGGTTGCGCCCGGGCACGAAGGTGTTGGGCAGGCCATCCTCTCCCATCGCGATGGCGGCGTCGGAAGTGAGCGCCGTCTGCCCCAAGGCGGCGAACGACGGCGCGAGGTCGATCACCACATCCGGCCCGAGCCGCGCGCCCCAACGCCCGGCCAGCGCCTCGCGCACGGGGCCGCGGCACGCAAGCTCGACGGCATGGCGCTGCCCGTAGGCGAAGCCGACCGTCTCCACGCGGGCGAACCGCTCCAGCGCCCAGGCCAGGCACGCCGTGCTGTCCTGCCCGCCGCTGAACAGCACCAGCGCGCCGTCATCCATCCCCGTCCCCCATGGTTTTCGGCACCCGCGCCACCCAATTGCCCCTTATGGACTTGGATTTCACCGAAGACGAGATCAGCCGCTACTCCCGCCACATCCTGCTGGCGGAGGTGGGCGGCGTGGGACAGGCGAAGCTGCGCGCGGCCCGGGTGCTGGTGATCGGCGCCGGTGGCCTCGGCAGCCCGCTGGCGCTCTACCTGGCCGCCGCCGGGGTGGGGACGATCGGGCTGGTGGACGACGACACCGTGGACCTGTCGAACCTGCAGCGGCAGGTCGCCCACACGACGGACCGGGTGGGCCAGCCCAAGGTGCACTCCGCCGCCGCCGCCGCCCGCGCCATCAACCCGGCCGTCGCGGTCGAGGCGCACCAGGTCCGGCTCGATGCAGGCAACGCCTTGGACCTGATTGCCGGCTACGACCTGGTATGCGACGGCAGCGACAACTTCGCCACCCGCTTCCTGGTGTCCGACGCCTGCGTCATCGCCCGCCGCACCCTGGTCTCCGCCGCCGTGCTGCGCTTCGATGGGCAGCTCTCGACGTTCAAGCCGCATGAGGGCGGCCCCTGCTACCGCTGCCTGCACCCCGCGCCGCCGCCCGACGGCATGATCCCGTCCTGCAGCGAGGCCGGCATCTTGGGCGCCGTGACCGGCGTCATGGGCAGCCTGCAGGCCACCGAGGTCCTGAAGGAGGTCATGGGCATCGGCGAGGGCCTGTCCGGGCGGCTGCTGATCTGGGACGCGCTCGCCGCCCGGGTCCGCACCGTGGGCCTGCGGCGCGACCCGGCCTGCCCGGCCTGCGGCGACCATCCGACCCTGCAGGACCTTTCGGCGCATGGGTGAGCCGCCCAGCATTGCTGGACCACTCGGCATCCTGCTGATCTCCGGCGGGCACGAGCGGGCGCATTACGCCTTCGTGCTGGCCGCCGGCGCCGCCGCGATGGGCCGCCGGGTCACGGTGTTCGCCACCAACGCGGGGTGCCATGCGCTGCTGCGGGACTGGTCCGGCCCAAAAAACGCGATGCAGGACGCGATGCAGGACGCGGCGGTGCGGGCGGCGG
>CAXTTB010000100.1:0-9639 GCA_964246905.1 uncultured Acetobacteraceae bacterium
GTCACGCCCAGCGAGACGTTGGAGCTGATCCGCGGCAGCACCTGGTCGCCCGCGATCAGGATGCCACCCGCCTCGTCCAGCAGGCAGGCGTGGTCCGGGCTGTGGCCGTTGCCGGTCACGACCCGCCAGTCGCGATCGCCGACCGCCAGCCGGTCGCCCTCGCCCCGCCGCCGGTAGCCGCGCGGCGGCGGCGCGCCGGGGCGGGGGCGCGCCGGGGGGGCCGCGCGGGCGGGGACCGCCCCCACGCCGCGCATGATGGTCGCGGCGTCCCTGCTGCTGGAGGGCTGGACCTTCGCCGGCGTCAAGCAGTCCTATTCCGGCGGCCAATACGGCCCGGCGCCCCTGCTGCGGGTGGAGGCCGACGCCGCCCGCGCGCTGGAGGGCCGCACGCTGCACCACCCGGAGATGCCGGAGGCCGTGGCGCTCGAAGTGCCCGACTGGCTGCTGCCGCACCTGCAGGCCCGCTTCGGCGACCGTCTCGCCCCGGAGATGGCCGCGACCCTCGACCCGGCGCCGCTCGACCTGCGGGCGAACATCCTGAAGACCACGCGGGAGGAGGCGCGCGCCGCCCTGCTGGCCGAGGGGCTGGACAGCGAGCCGACGCCGCTCTCGCCCTGGGGCCTCCGCATCGACGGGCGCCGGGCGGTCACGTCCGGCGCGGCGTTCCAAAGCGGCCTCGTGGAGATCCAGGACGAGGGCAGCCAGCTCGTGGCCGCCTTGGTGGGGGCGGCTCCCGAGATGCGCGTGGTCGATTGGTGCGCGGGCGCGGGCGGCAAGACGCTGGCGCTGGCCATGCTGATGGGCAACCGCGGCCACCTGATGGCCTGCGACGTGTCCGCCCCGCGGCTGGACGGCGCGGTGCGCCGGCTGCGCCGGGCCGGGGTGCACAACGCGGAGCGGCACCTGGTCGCACCGGGAGACAAGTGGGCGAAGCGCCGGGCCGGGGCGTTCGACCGCGTGCTGGTGGATGCGCCCTGCACCGGCACCGGCACCTGGCGCCGCAACCCGGACGCCCGCCTGCGCCTGCGCCCGCTCGACCTCGATGAGCTGGTGCCGAAGCAGGCGGCGATCATGGACGACGCCGCCCGGCTGGTGCGGCCCGGCGGACGGCTTATCTATGCGACATGCTCCCTGTTGACCGAGGAGAATGAGGCCCAGGTGGACAGCTTCCTCGCCCGCACCCCCGGCTTCGCCGTCGTGCCGCTCCCGGCCGCCTGGACCTTGCCGGCGCCCGTGCCCGGCCCGGGGCCATACTTGTCCCTGACCCCGCTGGGCCACAACACGGACGGCTTCTTCGCGGCGGTGCTGGAGCGTGCCGCGTGATCCGGGTGCGCCGCGCCTTCCTGGCCGACGCGCCGTCCATCGGCGCGGTGCACGTCACCGCCTGGCGCAACGCCTATGCCGGCATCCTGCCGAGCAACTACCTCACCCGGCTGTCCACGCCGCGTCACGCCGCGCAGTACGATGCCTCGATCCGGGCCGGCCAGGGCGTTTACGTGGCCATCGCGGCGCGGCCCGGCGCGTCCGCCGGGGTGGTCGGCTTCGTCACCGTGGGCCGCCCCCGCATCCGCGGCCTGGCGGACGGCGAGGTGCAGACGCTGTATGTGCTCGACGATTGGCGGGAGCACGGCCTGGGCCGGCGGCTGTTGGCGGCGGGCGCCGCGCACCTCAAGGCGGCCGGCTGCCGCAGCGCGTTCCTGTGGGTGCTGCGCGACAATCCCAGCCGCTGGTTCTACCAGCGCCTGGGCGGGCGGCAGGCGGCGGAGTCGGACACGCGGGTGGCGGGCGTCGCGATCCCGCAGGTGGCCTTCGTGTGGGACCCCCTCGACCCGCTGCTCGCCGGGGCGCCCCAGGCGTGACGGGTGCCGCTTGCCGTCCGGTCCCCGCCGTGCTGCAACTTGCGCCATGACCCAGCCCGTCCCCGCGATCCCGGTTCAGGACCGGGTGCTGATCCTGGACTTCGGCAGCCAGTTCACCCAGTTGATCGCCCGGCGCGTCCGCGAATCCGGGGTGTATTGCGAGATCCTGCCCGCCGACGCCGATCCCGAGCGGATCACCGCCTTCGGTGCCCGCGCCTTCATCCTGTCCGGCGGCCCGGCCAGCGTCACGGAGGCCGCCGGCCCCCGCGTGCCGCAGGTGGTGTTCGACGCCGGCCTGCCGGTGCTCGGCATCTGCTACGGCCAGCAGGCCATGTGCGCGCAACTGGGCGGCGAGGTCAGCATCAGTGACCACCACGAGTTCGGCTCGGCTGTGGTGGACGTGACGGACGACTGCGCGCTGTTCCACGGCGTCTGGCCGCCCGGTGCCCGCGAGCAGGTCTGGATGAGCCACGGCGACCGCGTCACCCGCCTGCCGCCCGGCTTCCGCGTCGTGGCCCGCAGCGAGGGGGCGCCGTTCGCCGTGATCGCCGATGACGACCGCCGGTACTACGGCATCATGTTCCACCCGGAGGTCGTGCACACCCCGCACGGACGGCAGTTGCTGCACAACTTCACCCATCGCGTCGCCGGGCTGTCGGGCGGCTGGAGCATGGCGGGCTTCCGCGACGCGCAGATCGCCCGCATCCGCGCCCAGGTCGGCGCCGGCCGGGTGATCTGCGGCCTGTCCGGCGGGGTGGACAGCTCGGTCGCCGCCGCGCTGATCCATGAGGCCGTGGGCGACCAGCTCACCTGCATCTTCGTCGATAGCGGCCTGCTGCGGCAGGGCGAGGCGGAGGAAGTCGTCAAGACCTTCCGCGACCGCTTCAACATCAAGCTCGTGCACCGCGATGCGAGCGATCTGTTCCTGTCGCAGCTCGACGGCGTGACCGACCCGGAAGCCAAGCGCAAGGCCATCGGCCGCGTGTTCATCGAGGTGTTCGAAGAGGAGGCCGCCCGCATCGGCGGCGCCGACTTCCTGGCGCAGGGCACGCTGTACCCCGACGTGATCGAGAGCATCAGCGCCCATGGCGGCCCGAGCGTCACAATCAAGTCGCACCATAATGTCGGCGGCCTGCCGGAGCGGATGCGCATGAAGTTGGTCGAGCCGCTGCGCGAGCTGTTCAAGGACGAGGTGCGGACGCTCGGCCGCGAGCTGGGCGTGCCCGGGCACATCGTGGGCCGCCACCCGTTCCCAGGCCCCGGCCTCGCCATCCGCATCCCCGGCGCCGTCACGCGCGAGCGGCTGGACATCCTGCGCCGGGCCGACGCGGTGTTCTTGGAGGAGATCCGCGCCGCCGGGCTGTACGACGCGATCTGGCAGGCCTTCGCCGTGCTGCTGCCGGTGCGGACGGTGGGCGTCATGGGCGACGGGCGCACCTACGACAATGCCTGCGCGCTCCGCGCCGTGACCAGCGTGGACGGCATGACGGCGGAGGTTTACCCGTTCGACATGGCGTTCCTCACGCGCACCGCGACCCGCATCGTGAACGAGGTCCGCGGCATCAACCGCGTGACCTACGACATTACGAGCAAGCCGCCTGGGACCATAGAGTGGGAGTAGGGAAACAATAGTGGCAGCGTCGGTTTGGCAATAAAAAGAAGACACACTGTTCGTTACACCTCGTAGTCTCAATCTTTTAACAGCACATTCCGTTGTTCAAATCCGTTCTGGAACATGTTCCGCGTTTCCGAAGCTCGACATTCATTTTTTCATAATTTTTGAGCAGTATTGCGGAGTGAAGCAATCAAGCCTTGTGCATCCATCAAAGGCACGATGCTTGCGGACGATTTTGGCATTATTGTTTTTCATGTCGTTCTTGCAATCATCTACCAGCTTGCTTCCGTGCTTGCTTTGCTGATCCAGCGGTCAAGCTCATCGGTGGTCCTGATTTGAGCGCCGTTGGACATCGGAAGGCGTCCAAGTGCTGCTGTCCAATCACTATACCAACTCTTAAGCGCATCCATAGCCTTCGGTTTTCGGCTCAACATTCCTTTTACCTTGCTGAGTCACGGCTGTATTTCTCGTTTCGCCTCTTCAGCGCACGCCAGCGCGCTTTTATCCATCTCAGCTTGCGACGCATTGGGGAGACCAGTACGCAAAGCCGCATCGATTGCACCAGCTCTCGACGCACAAGCGTTGAAGCTAAGGTTAGCAGTACCGCCAAGCGCCTCAAGATAGCCGCTTACGTCAACGTGTTTCTGAGCACCGGCATAGCCGCCACTCAGAACTAACAAGGTGGCCCCGAGCCCTAAGCAGGGAAATAAGCTGTTCCGCAGCGCGTTCTCCAAGTCGCAGCTATATAGAAACATGAAACATAACGATATGAAATCTAAGAGGCCATTTTGGCATCAACGCGGAACGTCGTCCGATCGCGGTTGGACGACCGGATGCGGCGTGATTTCAAGCAAGTGTGTTCGGCTCCTGGAGCTGATCGGCGAGACCGGCTCCATTTCCGCCGCGGGCCGGGCCATGGGCATGAGCTATCGCCGCGCCTGGATGCTGGCGGACACCCTGAACCGCACCTTCCGCGCGCCGGTGGTCGAGACCCGAGACGGCGGCGCTAGCAGGGGCGGGGCGAGCATCACGCCGTTCGGCGCCGGGCTGGTGGCGTGCTGTCGCGCCATGAGGCAGGATGCGCCAGGCGTCGCTCCGCCTCGCTGAGTTGGGGACGCCCTCGCGGCGGTGCAAACCTGAGCGGCGACCATTGGCAGGCGGCGCTCAACCGATGGATTGGAATGGATCACGATGACCCGAAAGACCGGCCGACACTTCTTCGCCAACCCGGGGCCGACCAACATCCCGGACTCCGTCCTGCGGGCCATGGACCGTCCCTCGCTCGACTTCCTGGACCCCGAGTTCATCGAGGTGTTCGACGCCGCGGTGGCCGGGCTGAAGCGGGTGCTGGGCACATCCGGCGAGGTGTTCCTCTACACCGCGTCCGGCCACGGCGCGTGGGAGGCGACGCTCGTCAACCTGCTCTCGCCCGGCGACACCGTGCTGGTCCTCGAATCCGGCTGGTTCAGCGAGGGCTGGGCCACGATGGCGCAGAAGTTCGGCCTGCAGGTGCAGACCGTCGCGGCGGACTGGCGGCGCGGCGTCGATCCGCAGGCGGTGGCGGCGGCGCTGCGGGCCGACGCCGGGCATGCGGTCAAGGCCGTGCTGGCCGTGCACAACGAGACGGCGACCGGACTCGCGATGCCGCTGCCGGAGATCCGCGCCGCCATGGACGCGGCCTCCCACCCGGCGCTGCTGCTGGTCGATACCATCTCCTCCCTCGGCTCGCTTGAGTTCCACATGGAGGACTGGGGCATCGACGCCGTGGTGGGCGGCAGCCAGAAGGGCCTGATGCTGCCGGCCGGGTTCAGCTTCACCGCGGCGTCGCCCAAGGCGATGCAGGCGCAGGCCACGGCCCGGCTGCCGCGCCACTATTTCGACTGGACGAACATGCTCGCCCGCCCGTCGCGCAGCTTCACCGGCACCATCCCGACCGCGATGTTCTACGGCCTGCGCGAGAGCCTGCGGCTGATCGAGCAGGAAGGGCTGGCGCAGGTCGTCGCCCGGCACCACCGCCTGGCGGAGGCCACGCGCCGGGCCGTGCGCGCCTGGTCCGGCAATGATGGGCCGCAGCTCTATTGCCTCGACCCGGCCCGCGTGTCGGACAGCGTCACCGCCGTGCTGATGCCGGAGGGCTTCAACGCGGACGCCGTGCGGCGCACCGCGCTGGACCGCTTCAACGTGTCCACCGGCGGCGGCTTGGGCCGACTCGGCGGCACGCTGTTCCGCATCGGGCACCTGGGCGACCTGAACGAGCCGATGGTGCTGGGCACGCTCGGGGCCGTGGAGATGAGCCTGCGGATCAACGGCGTGCCGCACGGCAAGGGCGGCGTGGACGCGGCGATGGACTGGCTCGCCGCGGCCTGAGACACTGCTGGGGACGCCGGCCGAGTCGCCGGCGTCCGCCTGGGGCCGCGGCACACTCTTCACGGTTGCGTGTTCCCCTGCGGACCGATGAACACTACAGTTAGTGGACCGCGTTGCGACTCGGCACCTACATGTTGTAGGGTGGTGGCCGAAGCCGAACAACGCAGGAGTGTCCACCGTGCTTGACGCAGTGCAGATGCAGGGCCGCCATCAGGTGCGGGTGGACCGCTCGCGGGACCGGCTGCTGACGGATTTCGGGCGCGCGACGCTGGATGACCGCTACCTGATGCCGGGCGAGAGCTACCAGGACCTGTTCGCCCGGGTCGCCAGCTTCTACGGCGACGACGCGGCGCACGCGCAGCGCATCTACGACTATGCGAGCCGGATGTGGTTCATGCCGGCGACGCCCGTGCTGTCCAACGGCGGCACCACGCGCGGCCTGCCGATCTCCTGCTTCCTGAACGAGGCGTCGGACAGCCTGGACGGCATCGTCGGCCTGTGGAACGAGAACGTGTGGCTGGCGTCCAAGGGCGGCGGCATCGGCTCCTACTGGGGCAACCTGCGCTCCATCGGCGAGAAGGTCGGGCAGAACGGCAAGACCTCCGGGGTGATCCCGTTCATCCGGGTGATGGACAGCCTGACGCTGGCGATCTCCCAGGGTTCGCTGCGCCGCGGGTCGGCAGCCGTGTACCTGCCGATCTCGCACCCCGAGGTCGAGGAGTTCATCGAGCTGCGCCGCCCGACCGGCGGCGACCCGAACCGCAAGGCGCTGAACCTGCACCACGGCATCCTGGTGTCGGACGCCTTCATGCGCGCCGTCGAGGCGGACGAGCAGTGGGCGCTGACGTCTCCCAAGGACGACGCGATGGTGCGGCTGGTGAGCGCGCGCGCGCTCTGGATTCGCATCCTGACCGCGCGGATCGAGACCGGGGAGCCGTACCTCGTGTTCTCCGACCACGTGAACAACGCCCGGCCGGAGCAGCAGAAGCTGTCCGGGCTGGAGGTCAAGACCAGCAACCTGTGCAGCGAGATCACGCTGCCCACCGGCATCGACCACCATGGCAAGCAGCGTACCGCCGTGTGCTGCCTGGCCTCCCTCAACCTGGAGAGCTGGCTGGAGTGGAAGGACCATCCGCTGTTCATCGAGGACGTGATGCGCTTCCTCGACAACGTGCTGCAGGACTTCATCGACCGCGCGCCGGAGGAGATGGCGCGGGCCAAGTACTCGGCGATGCGCGAGCGTTCGGTGGGCTTGGGCGTCATGGGCTTCCACAGCTTCCTGCAATCGCAGAACGTGCCGTTCGAGGGCGTGGTGGCCAAGGTATGGAACAAGCGGATGTTCAAGCACATCCGCGCCCAGGCCGACGCCGCGAGCCGGATGCTGGCGGAGGAGCGGGGGCCGTGCCCGGACGCCGAGGAGTACGGCATCATGGAGCGGTTCTCCAACAAGATGGCCATTGCGCCCACCGCCAGCATCAGCATCATCACCGGCAGCACCAGCCCCGGCATCGAGCCGATCGCCGCCAACGTGTTCCTGCAGAAGACCCTGTCCGGCAGCTTCACCGTCCGCAACCGGCACCTGCAGCAGTTGCTCGCCGCCAAGGGCATGGACACCGACGCGATCTGGTCCAGCATCACCCTGAGCAAGGGCAGCGTGCAGCACCTGGACTTCCTGACCGAGCAGGAGAAGGCGGTGTACCGCACGGCGTTCGAGTTGGACCAGCGCTGGGTGGTGGAGCACGCGGCGGACCGCACGCCATACATTTGCCAGAGCCAGTCGGTGAACCTGTTCCTGCCGGCCGACGTGCACAAGCGCGACCTGCACCAGATCCACTACCTCGCCTGGAAGCGCGGCGTGAAATCGCTGTACTACTGCCGCAGCCTGTCGATCCAGCGGGCCGACAACGTGAGCGAGAAGGTGGTGCGCCCGACCGAGATGGCGACCGCCGCCCCGAGCGACGCCGGGCGGATGTCGCTGGCCGGCGCCGCCAAGCCGAACAACTACGAGGAATGCCTCGCCTGCCAATAACGGCGGCGAGCGGCCCGGCAGCAAAAGGAACCAACCGATGGACGGCATGACCCCCCGCGGCGACCAGCCGCGCTTCGACCTGCTCACCGAGAACCCCGTCTATAAGCCGTTCCGCTACCCGTGGGCCTACGAGGCCTGGCTCACCCAGCAGCGCGTGCATTGGCTGCCGGAGGAGGTGCCGCTCGCGGACGACGTGAAGGACTGGCACAAGGCGGTGACGCCGGCCGAGCAGAACCTGCTGACCCAGATCTTCCGCTTCTTCACCCAGGCGGACGTCGAGGTGAACAACTGCTACATGAAGCACTACAGCCAGGTGTTCAAGCCGACCGAAGTGCTGATGATGCTGTCGGCGTTCAGCAACATCGAGACGATCCACGTCGCAGCCTACAGCCACCTGCTCGACACCATCGGGATGCCGGAGGTCGAGTACACCGCCTTCCTCAAGTACAAGGAGATGAAGGACAAGTACGATTACATGCAGTCCTTCCGGGTGGACAGCAAGCACGAGATCGCGAAGACCTTGGCGGCCTTTGGCGCCTTCACCGAGGGGTTGCAGCTCTTCGCCTCCTTCGCGATCCTGCTGAACTTTCCCCGGCACAACAAGATGAAGGGCATGGGCCAGATCGTCTCCTGGTCGGTCCGCGACGAGACGCTGCACTGCCTGTCCATCATCCGGCTGTTCCGCACCTTCGTGCAGGAGAACCCGGAGATCTGGACTTTGGCCCTCAAGCAGGAGATCTACGAGGTCTGCGCGACCATCGTGGAGCATGAGGACGCCTTCATCGACCTCGCCTTCGAGCAGGGTCCCATCGAGGGGCTGGCTGCCTCCGACGTGAAGCGGTACATCCGCTACATCGCCGACCGCCGCCTGCTGCAGCTCGGGCTGAATGCCTTGTTCCACGTCGAGGACAACCCGCTGCCCTGGCTGGACGACATGCTGAATGCGGTGGAGCACGCCAACTTTTTTGAGAACCGTTCCACTGAATACAGCCGCGCTTCGACTTTGGGGACGTGGGAAGAGGCGTTCGCCAGCAATGTGTTCGAGTCGGAACAACCGCAGGGTGTAATCCCGCTCACAGTCTAAACGCACTGGTTCCGTATCAACCCTCAGACGGGAAATGCTCGTTACTTGGGCAGAGACCGTCTGCACATCGGTGTTTCCGCCCAGTTCGGGGCGGCCCTGCATGATCCTTTGTGATCTATCGGTTCCACCCGGTTTTTAATCGACAGGTTGATGCAAATTGACCAATCGACACGACCTCGCATTATCGCGTAGCTTTAAAACCCGGCAATGCGAGGCGTGACGTGGAACACGATATTGAAGACGATGTGGACGATTTGGTCGCCGCAAAAGACGCGGCGCGCGAAACCACGCCGACCGGCCTGCCCCGGCACACCCGCCGGTTGTCGGACAAGGTCCTGGTCGCGTTCCACCATGCCTGCGACACGGCCGACCTGGAGATCGCCGAGCATCTCCTGAACATCCTCGAGATCATGCTGACCCGGCGGCCGACCCATATCGACGGCAACCGCCGCCGCAGCATCGAGGGCCTCGTCGCGGCGCATGAACGCCTCTGGCACCTGCGGCATCCGACCGTCGAGACGTAAGCCGCTCAGATCAGCAGTGCCGCGCCGTCGCGGAGCAAGGATTGCGCCGGGCCGCTGAATTGGCCGTCGGCGTCATGCAGCACGAGGCCTGGGGCGATGCGTCCGGGTCCGCTCCGCGCCGCATGGCCCCGGACCAGCGCCAGCTTGGCATCGCGGCCCGC
>CAXTTB010000101.1:0-1047 GCA_964246905.1 uncultured Acetobacteraceae bacterium
GCTGACCCGCTCCCGCTCCGCCGGCACGCCGAGCACGTCGAGCGCCGCCGCCCGGTGATGGGGCGCGTTGGTGTGCAGCTTGATCCAGCCGTCCGCCGCCCGGTAGTCACCGGCCACCGCGTCCCAAGCCGGGGGCAGCGCCCAGCCCTGCGGGCGGATGGCGCCGCCGAACCAGAACGACGCCAGCCGCCGGTCCACTGCCGCCCGCGGCAGCGTGCCCCGGCGCGCGTGGACCAGCTCCGCCACGGCCAGGCACGCGGCGCCGATTGAGGCCGCGGCCAGGTCGCTCACGGCGAACGCGGACGGCAGGCCGCCGTCGCCGTGCACCGCCAGGCGGCCGGGCCATTCCGGGCCACCGCCGAGGGCTTGCCAGATCTCGGCGAGCGCGGTTCGGGCGGCGTCGGGCATCGGGCGGCTCCGTGCTGGCGGGCTGCTGGTGGGTGCTGCCAGTCCCAACGGCGGACAGGCCCACCCGTTCCTGGCGGCCGCGCCGACCTCGCCGGCCTGCTGCGCGACAAGTCGGTCCCGTTGGCCGGGCTGCCGCAGCGCATGGGGCGCGGCGTCGGCATCGCCTCCAGCAACCTCATCCCCTCCGTGTTCGGCCCCATCCACGACACGCCGTTCGGCACCGCAGGCGACCTGGTGGTGGTGCCGGCTCCAGGGAGGGAGACGCCCATCCCCGCGCCGGGCGGGCCGGACATCCGCCTGCTGCTGGGCGATTTCCACGGCACGGACGGCGTGCCCTGGGAGTGCTGCCCGCCCTCGTTGCCGTCACCGCGCCCTCTGCCGCCTCTTAACGACCGGCTGCGCCCGGGCCGCTGGGCGCCGTCGCTGGCCGACTTCGGCAAGCAGGACCGCGGCAGCGCCGTCCGCATCTGCCCCACCTATGCCGCCGCTATGCCGCCGCCCTAGTACTACAGTCGGAGTTGCGTGTTATGCCTGTCCGGAGGTGACTGGGCATGACGAGCGGGCATGACGAGCGGGCATGACGAGCGGGCGTGACGTGCGTGGGTGGGTTTCGGGTTTGGACGGGGTGGTGGACCGGAT
>CAXTTB010000101.1:1057-9626 GCA_964246905.1 uncultured Acetobacteraceae bacterium
GGGGGGGGGGTGGGGGGGGGGGGGGGGGGGGGGGCGGGCGGGGGGGGGGGCGGCGGGGCCCCCCCCCCCCCCCCCCGCCGCGCGGGGGCCTATCGGATGGCACCGCCACGTCACCTTGTCCATGCTGGCCCCGGCCTACCTTGCCGTCGTCCGCCGCAGCGCCGAGCCGGGCGCTGTCGGGGGGCGCGGACCCGGCAAGCCTCCGCCTGGACCTGCTGCCGCTCACCGTGCCCGAGGTCAGGCGGCTGCTCGCAGCCCTCGTGCTCAGCCGACCCTCCAGGCCCGACGCCGCCCTGAGATGGTCGAACTGGCGGCGACGACACCAGCAACGCGCCAAGCGCGCCCGCTGGCGCCGGCGAACACGGGAGCGCTCCAGTGAAACCCGGCTGTAGTACTAGAGCGGTATCGTTTCAGGTTGGTTTCAGCCTGAAACGAGGTTCCGCGTCCTTCATCGAATGCTGGAGCCTGGTCGCTTCTTCTACTTGAAGCGATCAGGCACTAGACAGCGCGGCCCGGTAGTTCAACGTCGAGTTCCGCGTGGCCGACGCCGCCGCCAGCCCCTATCTGGCGCTCGGCGCGCTGGTTTGGGCCGGGCTGGACGGCTTGCGCCGGCGCCGGACCTTGGGCCCGGCGCCCGCTCCCCTGCCCGTGTCGCTCGCCGGGACCATGGGCCGTTTCGAGGCGAGCACCGCGGCGGCGGACTGGTTCGGCCCGCTGCACGACGTCTATCTCCGCTTCAAGCGCGGCGAAATTCAGGCGCTGGCCGGGCTGGACGAGGCCGCGGTCTGCGCCCGCTAATGCCGCCATCTATTGAAGGACACGCCATGACGCTCAGCCGCGAGGTGGAGATTGATCCGGCGCACGCCGCGCTGCTGTTCATCGACGTGCAGAACTGTACCGCACGCCCAGACGGCGGCGAGTACGCGCAGCTTGATCCGGCGGAGCGCGACGCGCGCTACGGCTGGCTGTTCCGCACCCTGCGGGACAACGCCGTTCCCAACATGCAGCGCCTGCAAGCGGCCTGCCGACGCGGCGGGATCGAGGTGCTCTACACGGTGATCGAGAGCCTCACCCGCGACGGCCGGGACGGCAGCCTCGACTACAAGATCAGCGGCATTCATGTGCCGAAAGGGTCGTGGGACGCCCGGGTGATCGACGAGATCGCGCCGGGGGGAGGATGAAATCGTGCTGTCCAAGATCTCCTCCTCCGTGTTCATTTCCACCAACATCGACTACGTGCTGCGCAACCTCGGCGTGCGCTTCCTGATCGTGGCCGGGATGCTGACAGACCAGTGCATCGACAGCGCCGTGCGCGACGCCTGCGACCTCGGCTATCTCGTCACGACGGCGACGGACGCCTGCGCGACGCTCAGCCAGGACCGGCACGACTGGTCGCTGCGCAACGCCCAAGGCTACAGCCGCCAGCGCAGCACGGCGGACCTGGTGATGGAGGTCGAGCGCCTGACGGCGGCACGATAGCTGCACCTCCTCCTGTGAAACCGTGCACGGAGACCCCTCGATGCGCCCTTGGTTGATCGCCGCCGCCCTGCTGGCCGCCCCCCCGCTTTTCGCCCCGCTGTCCGCCCAGGCCGCCGGCACGCTGCGGTTCGGACTGGACTTCGACCTCGACACCTTCGACCCCGCCCGCAGCGGCTCCTACATCGAGCGCATCGTGAACCTGTCGATGTGCGACCAACTGGTCAACCTCGACGCCGCGCTGAACATCGTGCCGGAGCTGGCGACCGCCTGGGACTGGTCGCCGGACCGCCTGGCGCTCACGCTCCACCTGCGCGAGGGCGTGCGGTTCCAGGACGGCACGGCCCTGGACGCGGAGGCCGTGCGCGCCAACCTCGAACGCTACCGCTCCGCCCCCTACAGCGCCCGGCGCGGCGAGCTGAAGCCCGTGGCCGGCATCGACGCGGTGGACGCCCGCACCGTCCGCATCCGCCTGTCCACGCCCTACACCCCGTTGCTGGCGCTGCTCGCCAGCCGGTCCGGCGTCATGCTGTCCCCGCGCATCCTGGACCAGCCGACCGAGGCCATCGCCGCGCACCCGGTCTGCGCCGGGCCGTTCTCCTTCGGGGAGCGGGTGGCGCAGGACCACATCACCCTGCAGCGCTTCCCCGGCTACTGGAACGCCGCCGCCGTGACGCTGGACCGGATCGAGTTCCGCATCATGCCGGACTCCACCGTGCGCCGGGTCAACCTGCAGTCCGGCCAACTCGACATCGCCAACCGCCTCGCCGCCACCGACGTGCCCGCCGTGGAAGCGGACCGGCGGCTGCGCGTCGTGCAGCGGCCTTCCATCGGCTTCGAGATGCTCTCCTTCAACCTGGCGCACGGACCCGCCGCCGACACGCCGTTCGCCCACGATGTCCGCATCCGGCAGGCCTTCGCCAAGTCCATCGACCGCGACGGCATCAACCAGGTCGTGTTCGAAGGCCGCTTCGTCCCGAGCAACCAGACCGAGGCGCCCGGCAGCCGCTACTGGGACCCGGCCCACCCGGTCCCGCCGCGCGACCTCCCGGGCGCCCGCGCCCTGCTCCTCGCCGCCGGCGTGCCGCACCCCAAGCTTACCCTGAGCGTCGTCAACAACCCGACGGACACGCAGGTGGGCGAGGTGATCCAGTCCATGGCGGCCGAGGCCGGGTTCGACGTGACGCTGCAGAAGGGCGAGGCGGTGTCGCAGACCGACGCGGCGGCCCGGGGCGAGTACGAGGCCTACCAGGTGATCTGGAGCGGGCGGCCGGACCCGGACGGCAACGCCAGCCTATGGATGCGCTGCGGCGCGCCGCTGAACTGGACCGGCTGGTGCAGCCCCGCCCTGGAAGCGGCGCTGGACCGCGGCGCCGAGGCCTTCGACCCGGCGGAGCGCGCCCGCGCCTACCACGACGCGACGGACCTCTGGATGGCGGCGCTGCCCTACTTGCCGCTCTACCACTTCACCTGGCTCTGGGGCGTGAGCGACCGCGTGGCCGGGTTCAGCCCGCGCCCGGACGGCCTGTTCCGCCCGGTTGGGATGTCGATGCGGCCTTGAGCGGTCAGGCTTGCAGCAGGACGCCTGCGGGTTCGTCGAAGCAGGACCGCAACCGGGCGGCGTCCTGCATCGGGGGAGCGCCGAACAGCCCGCGGTAGTCGCGGCTGAACTGCGAGGGGCTGTCGTAGCCCACGCTGTGCCCCGCGCTGGCCGCGTCCATCCCGCCCAGGACCAGGCGCCGCGCTTCCTGCAGCCGCAGGCGCTTCTGGTACTGCAGGGGACTCAGCGTGGTCACGGCCTTGAAGTGCTGGTGCAGGGAGGACGGACTCATCCCGGCGGCGCCCGCGACCGCGGCGATGGAGAACGGTCCCCGGAAGGTCTGCTTGATCCAGTTGATCGCCCGGCCCACGCGCCGGAGGCTGCTGTCTGCGAACGCGATCTGGCGCAGCCGGGCTGCCTGCGCGGACAGGAGCACGCGGCAGAGCAGCTCCCGTTCCGCCAGCGGCGCGAAGATGGACGCCTCGCGCGGGGCGTCCAGCAGCCGGACCAGGCGGGTCGCGGCGTCCACGATCTCGGGCGTGCTGCGGCCGAGGGACAAGCCGGAGCCGCCATCGTCCTTGTGCCGCCCGCCCAGCCCGGCCTTGCCGAGTTCCGCCTCGCCAAGCAACGAACCCAGCATCGCCGGGTCCAGGTCAAGGCGCACGCAGAAATAGGGCTTGTCCGGGCTGGCTTCGGTCACTTCGCCGATCACGGGCAGGTCCACGGACACGGTGAGGTAGGTTTCCGGGCCGTAGTGGAAGACCTCGCGCCCCAGCATCACCTGCTTGCGGCCCTGGGCCACCAGGCAGAGCGCCGGCGCGTGCAGCACGTGCAGGGGGTCAGTCGGGCGGCCGCTGCGGATCAGGAACAGCCGCGGGATCGCGGTGGCGTGCACGCCGTCCCGCGCGGCGTGGCGGGCCATGTGCCGCGCGAGCACGCCTGTTCCATCGGTGGCCGGCCCATCTCCCATAGGGCCAGGCTCCCATTGTTCGGAGGATCGTGCAAGGAGGCCGGAGGAGCGTGCTACCTGCCGCGCCCCCAAGGCCCGATGCTGCCGCAGGCCTGCAGGGATGGTCCTGCATTCAGACGAGGATAAGACGATGGCTGGAACAGGGAAGGTGGTTGCCATCACCGGGGCGAGCAGCGGCATCGGCGAGGCGGCCGCGCGGGTGCTGGCGGGCCTGGGGATGCGGGTCGTCATCGGGGCGCGGCGGACGGACCGCCTGGAACGGCTTGCGGAAGAGATCAGGGCCGCAGGCGGCACCGTGCGCGTCCAGTCCGTGGACGTGACCCGGCGGGCGGAGGTGGAGGCGTTCGTCGGCGTCGCACAGGCGGAGTTCGGCCGTCTCGATGTCATGGTGAACAACGCCGGGGTGATGCCGCTGTCGCCGCTCGGGGCGCTCAAGGTCGAGGAATGGGACCGCATGGTCGATGTCAACATCAAGGGCGTGCTGCATGGCATCGCCGCCGCACTGCCGGTCATGGAGGCGCAAGGGTCGGGGCAGATCGTCAACCTGTCCTCCATCGGCGGGCATCGCGTCACCCCGACCGCGGCCGTCTATTGCGCGACGAAGTTCGCCGTCCGCGCGATCTCGGACGGGCTGCGGCAGGAGACGGGCCGCATCCGCGTCACCGTGATCTCGCCCGGCGTCACCACGTCCGAGCTTGCCAGCACCATCTCCGATCCGGTTGCCCGCGAGGAGATGGCCGCGTTCCGCGCCGTCGCCATCAGCGCGGACGCCGTCGCGCAGGCCATCGCCTACGCCATCGGGCAGCCCGAGGACGTGGATGTGAGCGAGATCATCGTGCGGCCCACCGCAAGCCCTCATTGACGGGCGGGGGCGGGCGCCCGCGCCGGCTGCCGGTGCCGGTGCCGGCCGGGCCAACGGCTCAAGGGCGTTGAGGACGCCGCGCCTTCGATCCAAGCTCCTGCTGGAACGCCTTGAACAGGCCCCGCATCACGGGTTGCTTGTAGGAGAAATCAGGTTCCGGATCGAGGGCGTGCACGATCATGGCCACGTCCGCCTCGAACAGCAGCAGCTTGCCGTCGCGCGTCTCCGCACAATCGATGCCGAAGTAGTCGAGGCCGACCTTGCCGCACAGGGAACGGAACGCGGCGGCGTGGCGGGCGGCGAAGCTGCTGTCGAAGTCGCGCATGAAGGCCGCCTCCTCGGCACGCTTCTCGGCGTCCCTGGTCATCCCGGCGTTGAAGTAGTGCACCATCCAGTGCTCGGAGACGGCCATGTGCGACACGAAAGCGCGCCCGCCGATGAAGACGATGCGCTGCTTGCGGTAGAGACCGTCGGCGCTCCGGTAGTCCACGAAGGGCGAGACGTAGAACTCCGGGTCTTCCTGCTCCGCCAGGTAGGCGGCGACGGCGGCGGGGCCGTCCAGCTTGCACAGGCCCTGCCCCGCATGGGAGCCGACCGGCCGCGCGACGAAAGGGAAGCCGCCTTCCCGGCATATCGACGCGGCGTCCACGCTCCCGTTGCCCAAGCCGGCGAGGCCCTGCCGCGGGAGCTGGACGACGGGTGGGGCGAGCACGTGCGCGTCCCCGGCGAACAGCGCCGCGACCCCTTCCCGCGTCAGGGCGGCGATCCGCTCGGGGTGCCCGTTCATCACCGGGGCCGGCCAGCCCTGCAGCGACCTGGCGATGCCCTGCAGGGCCGCGCCGGACGTGGGGGACTCGCTCACCGCGACGAACGCAACGTCGTGCTCGGGGATCTCGGCGGGAAGGGAGCCGTCCGCGTCCACATAGACGAGCTGCAGGTCGATGTCGGACCCTTCCAGCAGGAAGTCGAGCGGCGTGTTCGCCATGAAATCGCCCGCGACGACGAACGCCGCCACCCGCGGGCCGTCCGCGCGCCCGTGCGGGCGGCGGTACACCCTTTGGAAGTCCAGGGCGGCGGCCTGCATGTCGAGGCCGCGCTCACGCTCGCCCGAAAGCTGCAGCACGACCGACATGTCCATCATGGCGGCCATGTCGGCGGGGTCGGCCGCCAGGCGCGCGGCGAGCTGGTCCCAGACGGGCTGCAGGCTCTCGCCCGCATAGGCCTGGCGCATCAGCGCGGCCAGGCCGATCGTCGGGTAGGGACGGCGCAGGGCGCCCGGAATGGCGTTCATGCCGCGGCGCAGCCGAGGCTGCCGAAACCGGGACGGCGCACTCCGTTGATCGCGGTCATGATGTCTCCGGCCTTGATACAGGAGCGGCAAAGTAATCCGGCCAGCGGGTCGCGTCGCGTCATCATGGGTCAGGAAATGTCGATGCGGCCGTCGAGTGCCTGAGCAGAGAACAGCGTTCGCAATCATCGCTGCCAAGCTGACGCGCCCGCACGTTGCCACGGTGCCGGCCTGCTGTCAGGCTTGCAGCCGGGGGGACGTCATAATGAAAGGCATCATAGGCGCCGCGCTGCTGACGCTGGCCTGCTTCGCGCCGGTCCAGGCGCAGCCGTTCCGGATGGGCGCAGGCACGGAGGGCCGGCAATGGCTGCCGGAGCGCGCCCGGGTCGATAACCCGCTGCTCCGCTTCCCCGTGCAGATCCAGGACGGCGTCACCGTCGCCGCCCGCGACGGCACGGCGCTCGACGCCCGGCTGTTCCTGCCGACGCTGGCGGCGGGTGCCGCGCCCACGCCCTGCGTGCTGATGACGGACGGCTATGGCCGCTCCTCCGTCACCGGCGCCAGCACGGACCCGGTGCTGATGGACGTGGCCTCCCGCGGCTACGCCGTGCTGCACCTCAGCCTGCGCGGGTCGGGCCGGTCCGGCGGGACGGCGACGCTCTACAACCAGTTCGGCCAGGACGGCTACGACGCGGTGGAATGGATGGCCCGGCAGCCGTGGTGCAACGGCCGCGTCGGCATGGTGGGGCCGTCCCTGCTCGGCATCTCGCAGTGGCTGACGGCCAAGGAGGCGCCGCCGAGCCTCAAGGCCATCGTGCCGCAGGTGGCGTGCGGGGACTGCTACGGGCTGCTCTGGTACCCCGGCGGCATGGCGCCCGGCCCCGGACGGGAGGCGCGCAAGCTGTCGCCGGGCGCCGCGGCGGAGTACGAGACCTCCATCCGGCACCGCGACCTCGACGGCTGGTGGCGGGAGCGGCTCACGCTCGGCCCGGACATGCAGGCGATTGCCGGGCGCGGGGTGGCGGCGTTCATCTCCGGCGGGCTGGACGACTACATCACGCCCGGCAACCTGCGGGCCTACGAGCAGTTCGGCTCGCCCCGCAAGCGCCTGCTGCTGGCGCCGCACGCCCATGGCTGGCAGATCGACTTCCTCCAGGAGCTGCAGGTGCAGTGGCTGGACCATTGGCTGAAGGGCGCCGACAACGGGGTGGAGCGGGCGCCCCGGGTGATCCTGTTCGTGAAGGGGGTGGACCGCTGGCGCTATGAGGCGGACTGGCCGGTCCCGGACGCCCGCATGGCCCGGCTGTTCCTCCAGGCGGGGCATAGCGGGACGGTGGACAGCCTGAACGACGGGGCGCTAACGGCGCAGCCCGGCGCCGGGCCGGACGCCGCGCTGCCCTACGCGCCGGGCGCCGGCCCCGCGCTGCCGGTGCTGCTGAGCGCCACGGCCGGGCGCCCGGACGGGGACCAGCGGGCGGCGGAGCGGACGGTGCTGACCTGGACCACGGCGCCCTTGCCGGTGGCGGCGGAGGTGACGGGCTACCCGCACGTCTCGCTCTGGGCGTCGTCCAGCACGGAGGACGGCGACATGGTGTTCAGCCTGAACGACGTGGCGCCGGACGGCACGTCCACGCAGGTGGTCCAGGGCTACCTCAACGTGCCGCACCAGGCGTCGCTGTCCGACCCGAGGCCGCTCGTGCCGGGCCAGGCGCAGCAAATCGACGTGGACCTGCTGCCGACCGCCTACGTGTTCCAGCCGGGGCACCGGCTGCGGCTCGCCCTGGCCGGCGCGGCGGGCGTGGCGCCGGGCCTGCCGTTCCCGCAAGGCCCCGGGCCGAACCCGGCCGCGTTCACCTGGACCGTGCTGCAGGACGCCGGGCACCCGGCGACCTTGGCGCTGCCCATCGTCGGCACCGCCGGGGAGCAGCTTGCGCGGCTGACGCTGGCGCGGCAGTGAGCGGGCCGCGGGCCGCACGCATCTTGTTCCTATGCAGCCGGAACCGGCTGCGCAGCCCCACGGCAGAGCAGGTCTTCTCAGCCCAGGCCAGTCTCGAAGTCCTGTCCGCAGGGTTGGACAATGATGCCGATGTCCCCTGCACGCCAGAACTGCTCGAATGGGCCGACATCGTGTTCGACATGGAGAAAGCGCACCGCGTCAAGTTGTCAAAGCGGTTCAAGCGGTACCTCAAGGCCCGGGTGATCTGCCTGGACATTCCGGACAACTACGGATTCATGCAGCCCGAGCTTGTGCAGCTCCTGCACGCGCGGGTGGACCGGCACCTGCGGCGGGGCGTGGGACGGCAGCACGGCGCCTGACGCGCACCCGGGATCGCCACGCGCGCCACGTCGGTTCGGATGCGGACCAAGAATCCTGGACCTCCCGCCTTCAAGGAACTACACGTTCCCCGCGAGTTTTGAGGGAGCGTCCTATGT
>CAXTTB010000102.1:0-9566 GCA_964246905.1 uncultured Acetobacteraceae bacterium
CCCCAAGCCACACCACGGGCGCCGCGCCGAGGCCGGCGCGCAGCGGCCCGGCGGCGCGGGCGATGCAGAGCACGAGCGGGCCGAACAGCCCGGCGGCAAGAAGGTCCGGGGCGCCAACCGCCGCCAATCCACTCACCGCCGCGATGATGAGGATGCCGCAGCCGTCGAACGCCCAATGCGGCCTCACCTCGGCGAAGCCCCGGCACAGCGCGGCGCCGATGGTGAAGCCGCAGGCGGCGCGCACGAGGCCGAGGCTGAACGTCACGTCGAGCGAGCCGCCGCCCAGCCAGGCCAGCAGGCCCAGCCCGGCCAGGCCGAGCGCCGCCAGGGCCAGCGCGGCCCAACGTCGCTCTGACCGCAGCAGGAGCCAGGCAAGGCCCGGAAAGGCGAGATAGGCGAACCACTCGCCGCTGATCGACCACGACGGCTCGTTGCAGGTGACGTGGCCGATGATCCCCCAGGCCTGGACCATCAGCAGGTTCCCCGCCACGTCGCCCGGCGCGCGGCAGGAGGGCGCGCCGACGTACAGCAGCAGCGTGGCCACGTGCAGCGGCCAGATGCGGGCGAAGCGCCGGATCAGGAAGTGCGCGCAGGCGCCGCGGGACGGGCGGCGGAACGCCTCGAGGTAGGCGCCCGCGATCACGTAGCCGCTGAGCGCGAAGAACAGGTCCACCCCGAGATAGCCGGTGCGGAACACCGTCGCCAGCGCGGTGCCGGGGCCGTCGGGACCCCAGCCGCCGGTGTAGAACCAGTAGTTCATGTGGAACACGGCGACGACGCACGCCGCCACGCCCCGGACCCCGGTCAGGGCGGGCAGGTCCTGGCGGGCCGCCGGTCGCTGCTGATATGCAACCTTCACGGCGGCATCGTCGTTCCGGAGGGGCTTCGACCCTTGCTCCGGAACCATGCCATGCCGCTCGCCGCGCTCAGCCAAGCCGCTCACCAAACCCCTGAACCCCTGCTTGTGTACCTGCACGGCCGCGGAGAGATCGGCGGCGACATCGACCGGCAGGTGCGGAAGTATGGGCCATGGGCGAACGTCCTGCACAATCCGAAAGGCGCTTATGGACCTGACACGATGGCAGAAATACGTCGGTTCCACGTGCTTGGCCTACATCTGTCACAGGAGGACTGGGACGGCGAGGCCCTGAGCGAGGCGGTGGACCGCCATCTCGCGGCGCATCCGGCCATCGATCCGGACCGGCTCTATTTGACCGGCCTCAGCCTCGGCGGGCGCGGGGTGCTGCGTCTGGCCCTGCACCGCCTCCGCATGGGCCGCCCGGTTTCCTCCATCGCGTCGTTCTGCCCGGCGGGCGGCGGCGCCGGGTACTCGGAGGCCGAGATCGGCCTGCTGCGGACGGTGCCGACCTACCTGTTCCACTGCCCGGAGGACCCGGTGGTGCCGTTCGAGGGCAGCGCGTTGCTGCACCGGCGGCTCGGCAGCGACGTGTCGCGCCTGCGTATCGTCCATCAGAGCGAGCTGGGCGACGCCGCGGCCCCGCATGACTGCTGGACGCAGTTCTACGGCTCGCCGGGCGTGTACCGCTGGCTGTCGGCGCCGGGGCGCGACCCGGCGGCATGGCCGCATCTGCACCTGTCCCGTGTGGGAGCTGAGGCCTAACGGTCAGTCGGGGCTGCCGAGCGCCCGGTACATCTCCGCCAGATGCGGACTCATCGGCAGGTTCAACGCCGCGCCGGTCGGCAAGGGCTGGGTGAGCCAGCGGTTGTAGAGGGCGGCCAGCGTGCCCTCCCGCGCCATGCGCTCGAAGCTCTGCCGCACCAGGCCGCTGAACGCCGGGTCGTCGCGGCGCAGCACGATGGCGTAGGGTTCGTAGGACAGGTAGTCGCCGACGATGCGGAACCGCTGGCTGTCCGGCTGCAGGGCGAGCAGGCCGGACAGCAGGATGTCGTCGGAGGCGAAGGCCGCGGCGCGTCCGGCGGCAAGCGCCGCGTAGGCGGCGGCAAGGTCGGGCACCTCCGTCACCGTGAAGGACGGCGTCACCTGGGCGGACAGGCGGTGCATCACCTCGGCATTGGTGGTGCCGGCGCCGACCACGACGGTTTGGCCCGCGAGGTCGCGGTAGGACACGGCCGAGGAATTGCCCGGCACCATCAGCTTGGTGCCGGCCAGGAAGAACACCGGGGAGAAGGCGACGGTCCCGGCCCGCTGCTCGGTCGCGGTGGTCGAGCCGCATTCGAGGTCGATCTCGCCGGACGCCAGCTTGGGCAGCCGCGCATCGGCGGCGACCGGCAGCAGGATGATGCGGATGCCCTGCTCCCAATCCGCGGCGCCGGGCTGGAGCAGGTCGCGGTTGAGCGCGGCTGCGATGTCCGCCGCGATGCCCAGGCACAGGTCGAGCGAGAAGCCGACCGGCTGCCCGGCCTTGTTGAGGAACGCGAAGGGCGGCGCGCTCTCCCGGTAGCCGATCCGCACGGCGCCGCGCCGCTGGATCGCCTGCAGGGTGCCGGTCAGCACCGCGCCGTCTTCCGCCCGGGCGCCCGCCGAGGCCAGGCAGAGCGCCAGGAGCGCGGCGCCGGCCCGGCGCCCCCCAAAGCGCCAGGCCATCACGCCGGCTGGCCCTCCATCTCCCCGATGGTCGGCGCCGTCTCGGCGTCGGTGACGAGCTGGCCTTCCCACTTGGCGACCACGGCGGTCGCCAGCGAGTTGCCGATCACGTTGGTGGCGGAACGGCCCATGTCGAGGAAGGTGTCGATGCCCAGGATCAGCAGCAGCCCCTCCTCCGGCAGGCCGAACTGCCCGAGCGTCGCCGCGATCACCACGAGCGAGGCGCGCGGCACCCCGGCGACCCCCTTGCTGGTCAGCATCAGCGTCAGCAGCATGGCGACCTGGGTGCCGAAGCCCAGCGGGATGTCGTAGGCCTGGGCGATGAACACGCTGGCGAAGGTGCAGTACATCATCGTGCCGTCGAGGTTGAAGGAGTAGCCGAGCGGCAGGACGAAGCTCGAGATCTTGGTGGAGATCGGGAACTTCGCCAACTGCTCCAGCATCTTCGGATACGCGGCCTCCGAGCTTGCGGTGGAGAAGGCGAGCAGGAACGGTTCCTGCACCAGGGCCACCAGCCGCTTCACCCGGGGGCCGAGGACGAGGAAGCCCACGAGGATCAGCACCAGCCACAGGCAGACCAGGCCGACGTAGAACTCGCCCATGAACTTCGCGTAGTTCACCAAGATGCCGAGGCCGTTGGTCGAGATCGTCGCGGTCATGGCGCAGAACACCGCGAGCGGCGCCAGCTTCATGACGTAGCCGGTGACGGCCAGGATGATGTGGGACAGGCTCTCGATGCCCCGGAGCAGCGGCTTGGCGCGGGCCGGCATGGCAGCGCAGGCGACGCCGAAGAACACGGAGAACACGACGATCTGCAGGATCTCGTTGTCCACCATCGGGCGGATCGCGCTGTCGGGGAAGACGTGCTTGACGAAGCCGTCCACCGACATGGCGTGCGCGTCGATGCCGGAGGCGACGCCGCTCACCACCTTGTGGACGCCCACGCCCGGCTCGAACAGGTTGACCAGCACCAGCCCGAGGCTGAGCGAGACCAGGGAGGCGCTGACGAACCACAGCATCGCCTTGCCGCCGACCCGGCCCACCGCGCCCGCGTCCGACATGTGGCCGATGCCGACCACGAGCGTCGAGAACACCAGGGGCGCGATGATCATCTTGATGAGCCGCAGGAACACCGTGCTGCCGATCCCGACGTAGCCGGCGACCAGCTTGTGGGTCGCGGGGTCCGCGACCTGCGAATGCACCAGGCCCCCCACCCCGATGCCGAGCAGCATCGCGGCCAGGATGTAGATCGTCATCCGGCTCGACTTCATTCCGTGCCCTCCGCAGCGCGCCGAATGCCGGCGTCAGGCCGCCAACTTCCTACGGGCGTCACGGACTTGCAATCGGGTTGCCGCCTCGTTACGCCCACGGACGGCGCGCAGAAAAAGGCACCGGGCTAATCCGCCGCCTGCGCGTAGTCCTCCATCGGCGGGCAGGTGCAGACCAGGTTGCGGTCGCCGTAGGCGTTGTCCACCCGCTTCACCGGCGGCCAGTACTTCGCCCCGCGCACGAAGGGCAGGGGGAACGCCGCCTGCTCCCGCGGGTAGGCGTGCGGCCAGTCGGTCGCGGACACTTCGCCCATCGTGTGCGGCGCGTGCTTGAGCGGGTTGTCCGCGCGGTCCAGCGTGCCCGCCGCAATGGCTGCGATCTCCGCCCGAATGGCGATCATAGCGTCGCAGAAGCGGTCGATCTCGGCGCGGCCCTCGCTCTCCGTCGGCTCGATCATCAGCGTGCCGGTGACGGGCCAGCTCATGGTCGGCGCATGGAAGCCGTAGTCCTGCAGGCGCTTGGCGATGTCCTCGACGCCCACCCCGGCCTCCGCCTGGAAGCCGCGGCAGTCCAGGATGCACTCGTGCGCGACGAAACCGCCTGCGCCGGCGTAGAGCACCGGGTAGTGCGGGCGGAGGCGGGCGGCCATGTAGTTGGCGTTGAGGATCGCGACCGCCGTCGCGCGCCGCAGCCCGGCGGCGCCCATCATGCGGATGTAGGCGTAGCTGATCGGCAGGATGCCGGCGCTGCCGAACGGTGCGGCGGACACCGGGCCGAAACCGGTGGCCGGCCCCGCATCCGCCCGCATCGGGTGGTTCGGCAGGAACGGCGCCAGGTGGGCCGCGACGCCGATGGGGCCGATGCCGGGGCCGCCGCCGCCGTGCGGGATGCAGAACGTCTTGTGCAGGTTGAGGTGGCACACGTCGGCGCCGATGGCCGCCGGGCTGGTCAGGCCGACCTGCGCGTTCATGTTGGCGCCGTCCATGTACACCTGGCCGCCATGCCGGTGCACCACCTCGCAGATGTTGCGGATGCCCTCCTCGAACACGCCGTGCGTGCTGGGATACGTCACCATCAGCGCCGCGAGGCGGCCCTCGTGCTGCGCCGCCTTGGCGCGGAGGTCGGCCAAGTCCACGTTGCCGTCGCGGTCGCAGCCGGTGACGACGACGCGGCAGCCGGCCATCACGGCACTGGCCGGGTTGGTGCCGTGCGCGCTCGATGGGATCAGGCACACGTCGCGGTGCGCCTCGCCGCGGGAAGCGTGGTAGGCCCGGATGGCCAGCAGCCCGGCATACTCGCCCTGGCTGCCGGCATTGGGCTGCAGCGACACGGCGGCGAAGCCCGTGACCTGGCACAGCCAGCCCGACAGCCGCTCGATCAGCGTGAGATACCCCTGCGTCTGCTCCGCGGGCGCGAAAGGGTGGATGTCGGCGAAGCCCGGCCAGGACACCGGCATCATCTCCGCCGTCGCGTTCAGCTTCATGGTGCAGGAGCCGAGCGGGATCATGCTGCGGTTCAGCGCCACGTCCCGGTCCTCGAGCCGCTTGAGGTAGCGCAGCATCTCGTGCTCGGCGTGGCAGGCGCCGAACACCGGGGCCGTCAGCACGCGGGACGTGCGGAGCAACGCCTCCGGCACGCCGGCGGCGGCGTCGAGCAGCGGGGCGCCGAAGGCCTCCGCAAGCTGCCCGAGTTCCCCCCGCGTCACCGTCTCGTCCAGCGCCACCGACACGCCGCCGTCCGGCAGCCTCCGCAGGTTGAACCCGGCGGACGCGGCGCGCTCCATCAGTCCCGCCGTGCCGCCGTCCAGCGTCAGCGTGTCGAAGAACGCATTGTGCCGCAGCGTGAACCCGGCGCGGACCGCGGCGCCGGCGAGCAGCCGGGACTGCAGGTGCACCCGCCGGGCGATCCGCCGCAGGCCCTCCGGCCCATGCCACACCGCATACATCCCGGCCATGACCGCCAGCAGGACCTGCGCGGTGCAGATGTTGCTGGTCGCCTTCTCCCGCCGGATGTGCTGCTCGCGGGTCTGCAGGGCGAGGCGGAGCGCCGGGTTGCCGGCGGCGTCCTGGCTCAGCCCAACCAGGCGCCCGGGCATCTGGCGCTTGAACGTGTCGCGCGTGGCGAAGAACCCGGCGTGCGGGCCGCCGAAGCCCATCGGCACGCCGAACCGCTGGGCCGAGCCGACGACGGCATCGGCGCCCATCTCGCCCGGCGGCGTCAGCATGACCAGGGACAGCAGGTCCGCGCAGACGATGGCGAGCGCGCCCGCCTCGTGCGCCGCGTCGATCTCGGCCCGCAGGTCGCGGAGCGCGCCGGTGGTGCCGGGGTATTGCAGCACGACGGCGAAGGGCTTGGCCGCGCCGATGCCGGCCGCGTCGCCCGGCGCCACGTCCGCCAGCCGGACCCCGACCGGCGCGGCGCGGGTCGCCAGCACGGCGCGGGTCTGCGGGTGCAGGTCGGTGCAGACGGCGAGCACGTCCGACTTTGCCCGGCCCAGGCCGCGCGCCATCGTCACCGCCTCCGCCGCCGCCGTCGCCTCGTCCAAGAGGGAGGCGTTGGCGATGGGCATGGACGTGAGGTCGCAGACCATCGTCTGGAAGTTCAGCAGCGCCTCGAGCCGCCCCTGCGCGATCTCCGCCTGGTAGGGCGTGTAGGCGGTGTACCAGCCAGGGTTCTCCAGCACGTTGCGGAGGATCACCGGGGGCACGTGGGTGCCGTGGTAGCCCTGGCCGATCAGCGACCGCCGGCACTCGTTCTGCCCGGCCAGGCCGCGCAGCTCGGCAAGCGCCGCCGCCTCGTCCACCGCGGGCGGCAGGTCCATGGCGTCCAGCCCGCGGATCGCCGCCGGCACCGCCTTGGCCGCGAGGTCGTCGAGCGACGTGGCGCCCACCTCCCGCAGCATGGCGGCGACCTCCGCCTCGTTCGGCGCGACGTGCCGGGCGACGAAGCCGTCCGCGTGTTCCAGCGCGCCAAGCTCCGCGAGCGGGTCGAAGTGCCCGTCCATCATAGGCTGTCCACCAGGGCCTTGTAGGCGGCCTCGTCCATCAGGGCGTCGAAGCTTGCGGGGTCCGACAGCTCCATGCGGAAGAACCAGGCGTCGCCGTGGGCGGCGCGGTTGACCAGCGCCGGGTCGTCCACGACGGCCGCGTTGATCTCCGTCACGCGCCCGGCGAGCGGGGCGTACACGTCGGACGCGGCCTTCACGCTCTCCACCACGGCGCAGGCCTCGCCGTCCGCGACCTCGCGTCCGGGCTTGGGCAGCTCGACGAACACGACGTCGCCCAGCGCCTCCTGCGCGTGGTCGGTCACGCCGACGGTCGCGGTGGCGCCGTCCAGGCGGACCCATTCGTGGTCCTTGGTGTAGCGGGTCTCGGTCATGCGGGGCGGCTCCGGATCAGGCCTTGGCGAAACGGTGCGGGACGAAGGGCAGGGCGACGACCTGCGCCGGCAGGATGTTGTCGCGCACCAGCAGTTGCAGCTCGGTGCCCGGCGCCGACAGGTCCCGGCGCACGTAGCCCATGGCGACCGGCGCCCCGAGCGTGGGCGAGAAGCCGCCCGAGGTCACGTCGCCGGCGGCGGTGCCGTCCGTGCCCGCGATGGGCGTCTTGGCCCGCGCCGGCGTCTTGCCGGTCGGACGCAGCCCGACGCGCAGCCGGTGCGGCCCGGTGTTCAACTGGTCCAGCACCACCGTCGCCCCGGCGAACCCGCCCTCCGCCCGGCGGCGCTTGCCGACCGTCCAGCCGAGGTTCGCCTCCACCGGCGTCGTCAGCTCGTCGATGTCCGTGCCGTACAGGCACAGCCCGGCCTCCAGCCGCAGGCTGTCGCGCGCCCCCAGCCCGGCCGGCAGCACGCCGGGTTCGGCGAGCAACTGGGTCGCCAGGGCCTCCGCCTCCGCGCCTGCCACCGAGATCTCGAACCCGTCCTCCCCGGTGTAGCCGGAGCGGCTGATCCAGGCGGAGACGCCGCCGACCGCCGCTTCCACCACGCCCAGGAAGGGCAGCGCCGCCGCCGCGGGGCACAGCCGCTGCATGACGTCCGCCGCCGCCGGGCCTTGCAGCGCCAGCAGCGCGCGGTCCGGGTGCTGGTCGAAGGCGAGGCCGGGCGGCAGCGCCTGGGCGATCAGGTGCGCGTCCGCCTCCTTGCGGCTGGCGTTGGCGACGATCATCAGCCGGTCGCCGTAGTTCGCGACCATCAGGTCGTCGAGGATGCCGCCGATGTCGTTCAGCAGCAGCGTGTAGCGCTGCCGGCCCGGCGCGAGCGCCTGCAGGTCGCCCGGCACCAACTGCTCCAGCGCCGCGGCGGCGCCGTCGCCGCGCAGGGTGAACTGGCCCATGTGCGACACGTCGAACAGGCTGGCGCCGCTCCGCGTGTGCAGGTGCTCGGCCAACACGCCGGGTCCGTACTGCACCGGCAGCGCGTAGCCGGCGAACTCCACCATCTTCGCGCCGAGGCTGCGGTGCAGCGCGTCGAGCGGCGTGGCGCGCAGCTCCTCCGGCGGGTCGGCTTCGATGTTCAGGACGGGTTCGGCCATGGGCGAAAGCTCCGGACGCAGGGTCGCCCGCCGGCGGCTGCCAGCAGGTGCGACCCCCCTCTGTCCGGGAACCTGAGAGATTCGGGCGCCCTCCCAGGCGCCGTTACTCCGTCGGTGCGGAGGCCACGTGGACGGCCGCCGGCTTTCCAGAGGTCCTGATCCCCCCGCGGTCCCTGGGGCCTGAGCGTTTCCGGGGGCCGGTTGCGCCTTCGGCGGCTGGGAAGCGCCAGCACTCTCCCGCGGGGGTTGGTTTGGACGCCGCACCATGACGCGATTCGCCCGCGGGATCAATGCTGGCGTCCATCGCAGCGCCATCCATCGCAGCAACGCACATCCATTGTTTATGCCGTCCGCTGAGGATGTACATGGAGCCTTTACCGGGCGCGCTTTACCTTGCTGGCCGACCTTGGGGATTCAACGGTCCGGTCGCAACCGTCCCCCGGGTCCTGTTCTCTCGCAGGAGCTTTCCTTGCTTCAACACGTGGGTTTCGCCGCCAAGCCGTCCGTGCCGATGGGGATGGAGGACGGGCCTCCCCGTCTCAACGCCGCCGAGGCCGCCTTGCTGGCGATGGCCGATCCAAGCCCCGACAGCCGCATCAGCCTGATCGGCCCGAACACCCTCGAGATGCTGTGCGCGCTGCTCCGCCGGGGCAGCGACGACGTTTGTGCGACGCGGATCTGCGATTGGCCCAAGGCGGGAACGGCCGACGTGGCCATCATCCCCGGCATCCGTTCGCCCGAGCACCTCGCGCGGTCCATCGCCCACGCGCGGCGGGTGCTGGCGCCGCTCGGCACCGTCGCCCTGCATCTGGACACGCCGGACGGTGCGCTGGGCCGGCAGGCCAGCCAGCTCCTGCTCCTGCACGGCTTCAACGGCCTCCGCAGGACCGGGTGCGGCGGCGGGACGCTGGTCCGCGCCGAGCTGCCGCTGCATGGGAGCCTGGCATGCGCCTGATCCCCCGCGCCTCCGCCCTGAGCCGGGCCAACCCGTCGTTCGGCAGCCTCGGCTGCACCGGCGGCTCGGCGACCGCGCTGGTGACGCCGTTCCGGGGCGGGCAGGTTGACGACGCCGCCTTGTCAGCCCTGTGCGAGCGGCAGGTCAAGGCGGGAACGTCCGCCCTCGTCGTGTGCGGCAGCACGGGCGAGGCGCCCGCCCTTTCGGCCGCGGAGCAGGCGCATGTGGTCGCCGTGGCGGTGGAG
>CAXTTB010000103.1:0-9532 GCA_964246905.1 uncultured Acetobacteraceae bacterium
CCATCGCCCGCGTGATCCTGAAGGACGCGCCGATCCTGGTGCTGGACGAGGCGACATCGGCGCTCGACAGCGAGGTGGAGGCGGCGATCCAGGAGCAGCTCGACGCGCTGATGCAGGGGCGCACGGTGATCGCGATTGCCCACCGGCTCTCGACCATCGCCCGCATGGACCGGCTGCTGCTCTTGGAGCAGGGGCGCATCATCGAGCAGGGCACCCATGCCGAGCTGCTGGCCCGCGGCGGCGCCTATGCCCGGGCCTGGACCCGGCAGTCCCTGGGGTTCGAGGCGGCCGTCTAATCCCCTTGCAGGGACCCCCATCGGCCCACCGCCGGCTCCGCCGCCGCCCACTTCCAGCGCGCGGCCTGCCGGCATAGGGACGTGGTGAACAGGGTCGGGTGGTCCCCGTCCTCGACGCTGAACACGACCTCTCGGCAGGTGGTGAGCGGGGTCACGTATTCGCGCACCACGGCCAGCTCGCCCCGGGTGTTGCCGATGGGGATGGTGTGGCGGATCTGCCACGGCCGGGACTCGCCGACCGGCGCGTCCCCTGCGGCGGCGGCGATGGCGTCCTGCTCGCCCCCCTGCCGGCGGCGGACGACGTAGCGGCGCACCTCCTCCACGCCGGCGCGGACGCCGATGCCGACGGCGTAGCCGACCGCCGGGTTGGCCGTGAGCGCCCCGGCCCCGCCGCCCGACAGGAGGCCGGATATATCCGACACGGACGTGCAACCGCCGAGCATGGTCAGTCCCAGCACCGCCAGCAGCCGCGGCGTCACTGCAGCCCGCCCCAGCGCTCCGTCGCGGGTTCGGCCGAAGCCCAGCGCCAGGCCTCCCCGTCCTGGCAGATGGTCGCCGTATAGAACGCGCGCTGCGGCCCTTCGCGCGTGGCGGTGTCCACGCTGAACACGATCTCCTTGCAGCGGAACGACCCGGCGCCGAACGCGCGGCTGACGACGACCTGGCCCGCCTCGTTCTCCTCGAAGGCGACCGTGTGGCGGATGGACCAGCTTTGCAGCACGCCGGGATCGAGCGCCCCAGCGGCTTGGGCGATGGCGTCCTGCTCGTTGCGATGGACGCGGCGGGTGGCGTATTTCAGCCCCTCGCTGGCAATCGAACGCACCCCAAGCCCGATGGCCGCAGCGCCGGCGGCGGATCTGGTGATGCTGGACGCGATCCCGGCACCCGCGACGCCCGCCAGGTCCGCCGTGCCCTCCGTCAGCAGCGAGCCGCAGCCCGACAGCATCAGCAGGCTTGCCGCCATGACGAGGGAACACCTGCGTTGTCGCGGGAATCGCTGCATCTCATTCCATGGGTCACGCCGGCCCATGGCAGAACCAGATGCGGCCTATCCGGTCAACCCCTGCTGTTCCATTGTTCCCGAAGCGGTCGCGATCTTCCTAAATCCCACCCCAAGCCAATGCCAATCCCGCAATCTTTTCACATACTCGGTTTTTATCGCAGCATCAGTCCGTTTGACCGGATGATGCCAGCTTTTGCTTGGACGACCGGATCGGCTTCGTGCCGTCCTGGCCCGGCGCGTCGGAAAAGGGATGACGCCCGGCAGCTACGGCTTTAAGTTGAAGCAGTGAACATCCTCGCCCCCGCCAAGGCACGGTTGCAGATCGAGGTCGTGCACGACCTCGTGTGTCCCTGGTGCTACCTGGGTGTCCGGCGGCTGTTCCGGACGATGCGGCGGCGGCCCGACCTGATCTTCGAGCTGTCCTGGCGGCCGTTCCTGCTCAACCCCGACATGCCGCGGGCCGGGATGTCGCGGACCGACTACGTGATCCGCAAGTTCGGCGGCGAGGACCGTGCCCGGCGCCTGTACGGCACCATCACCGAGATCGGCAGCACGGAGGGCGTCGCGTTCCGCTTCGACCGCATCCGCCGCACCCCGAGCAGCGTCGATGCCCACCGCCTGGTGCGGCTCGCGTCCCGCTACAACCGGGGCCGGGAGGTGGTGGAGGCGCTGTTCGCCGCGCACTTCTCGGACGGCCACGACATCGGCGACCTCGGCGTGCTGCGCGCCGTGGGCCTGTCCTGCGGCCTCGACCCGGCCGAGGTGCTCGCGTTCCTGCAGAGCGACCATGAGGTGGATGCCGTCCACGCCGACAACCTGCGGGCGCACCGCCTGGGCATCAACGGCGTGCCCTGCTTCGTCGTCGCCGGGCGCCACGCGATTGCCGGCGCGCAGGAGCCGGAGGTGATCGAGCGCCTGCTGGACATCGCGGCGATCGACACCGCCGAGTCCTGAGTGCCAATGCGCCGCGGCTGTCCGCCCCCTCGGAGGTCCGCCATGCACTCCACGGTTCCCGCCGCGTTTCTGGCCGCGCTCCTTTCCACCTCCGTCGCGATGCCTGCTGCCGCGGCCGACATCACACCGTCTCAGGCCGATGCGTTGCAGGGGCATGTTCAAAGCTGGCTGCAAGACGCGCTCGGACCCGGCATCGGCCCCGCGGTGCAGGTCAGGCCGGAAGGCGACCACTACCGCATCGAGGTTCCGTTCGGGTCGCCGCGCGCCGGCCAGCCCAGCCCGGTGACGCTCTCCGCCACGGCCCGGCCCACGGATGACGGCCGCTGGGCGTTCGAAGGTCCCGAACTCCCCTCGCCTGCCCGTTTCACGCTGAACTTGCCGGCCACGCCGGGCAACGGGACGGCGCCCATTCCCGTCGAGTACACCGTCACCACGGGCAGCCAGGACAGCCGGGGCACGGTTGATCCCAGCTTCGCCACGCCGTCCACGTTCACGAGCACCGGCCGGGATATCCAGGTCCGGGCGCAGAGCGCGTCGGCCGATCAGCTTACCAAGATCGGACAGTCCTCCAGCACCAGCACGCTTCGCCCCTCCGGCGCCGACCGGGCGGATTTCACGGGGGAGAACACGGAGGACGACTACACCTCCGTGTCCCGGTCCCAAGATGGCCAGCCGGTTGAAATCTCGGCACAGCACGCGAAGGGCACCATCGGGATCAGCGCCCTCTCGCGGGACCGGGCGGCAACCATGCTCCCTGCGGCCGTCCGCATCGCCAGCAGCTTCCTGGTGGGGGCGCCGAGTCCTGGCGCCACCCCGGCAGCGGGCGCGATGGTCGATCCGCAACTGCTGCGCACCATCCTGCAATCGCTGCACGGCCTGGCGTCCGAGTTCGTCATGAGCCAGACATTCGACGGCGTTGCCATGCGCTCCGGAACCCATGGCGGCGCGGCAAGCCAGGTCCGGATCGGCGTGAAGGCCAAGTCGGACGGCGGCCTGCTGCAAGCTTCGATGGACCTGGGCCTTGACGGCCTCGTCCTCTCCAACCCGGCGTTTGGCGCGATGGCGGACCTGCTGCCAACAAAGGTCGCGCTCCGCCCCATGCTGACGGGGGTTTCCACCGAAGAGGCCCTGCAATGGCTCGAAACGACTGGTGACGGGAAGAAGGGCACCCCCTCACCCAGCGTCGCGACGCTGTTCCGGCGTCCCGGCGTCAGCGCCGGGCTGGAAAGCTTCGCCATCGATGTCGGCGGCGCGAACATCGCCGGGACCGGCAAGCTGACGACTACTCCAAGCGGCGACCTGGCGGGTCAGGCGCAGATCACCGCTGGCAACTTCGACGACCTGATCGCCCATGTGAATGCCGTCCCGGAGTTGGCTGGCGTGCTGCCGGCGTTCATCTTCGCCAAAGGGGTCAGCCAGACGGTCGAGGGCCGCCTGGTTTGGAACCTTGCCTATCGCGACAGCAAGCTGCTGGTGAACGGCACCGACCTGTCGGCGATGACGGGCCAGCCGCCGGTCCGCGTCACGCCGGGCCGCTGAGCCTACGCCGCCTGCGCGGCCTGCGCCGCAAGCCGGTTGAGGTTCGCCAGCACGTCGCGCCCCAGGCTCATGCGCTCAGCGACGCCCATCTCCTTCACCACCGAAAGCTTGTGGTCCGGGCGCAGCCGGATCGTGCCCTTGCGGGTGTTCAGCCAGGCGATCAGCCCGGCCGGGTTGCGGAACGCATTGCCGCGGAAGCCGATGACCATGCCCTTCGGCCCGGCCTCCACCTTCTCCACCCCCGCCTCCCGGCACAGCCGTTTCAGTGTCACCACCTGCAGCAGGTTATCGACCTCCGCCGGCAGCGGGCCGAAGCGGTCCACCAGCTCGGCCGCCATCGCCTGCGTTTCCGCGTCCGACGCCAGCGCGCCGATGCGCCGATACAGGCCGAGGCGCACCGGCAGGTCGCGCACGTAGTCCTCGGGGATCAGCACCGGCAGGCCGAGCTGGATGTTCGGCGTCCAGTCACGGTCCTCCGTGCGCTTGCGGCCCCGCTCGGCCCGCATCTCGGACACCGCATCCTCCAGCATCTGCTGGTACAGCTCGATGCCGACCTCGCGGATGTGCCCGGACTGCTCGTCGCCCAGCAGGTTGCCGGCGCCGCGGATGTCGAGGTCGTGAGACGCGAGGGTGAAGCCCGCGCCCAGGTTGTCCAGCGTCTGCATCACGTCCAGCCGCTTCTCCGCCGCCGCCGACAGCCGGTGGTTCTGCGGCCAGGTCAGGTAGGCGTAGCCGCGCTGCTTGCCGCGCCCGACCCGGCCGCGAAGCTGGTAGAGCTGGCCCAGCCCGAACATGTCGGCCCGATGGATGATGAGCGTGTTCACCGCCGGCATGTCGAGGCCGCTCTCGACGATGTTGGTGGACAGCAGGATGTCGTACTTGCCGTCGCCGAACTCGGTCATCACCCGCTCCAGCTCGGTTGGCGCCAGGCGGCCGTGCGCCTCCACCGTGCGGGCCTCCGGCACGATCTCGCGCAGGCGCTCGGCCATGCGCGCCATGTCCTCGATCCGCGGCACGACGCAGAACACCTGGCCGCCGCGGAAGCGTTCCCGCTGCACCGCCTCCCGCACCACCACGCTGTCGAACGGCGAGATGAAGGTGCGGACCGCGAGCCGGTCCACCGGGGGCGTCGCGATCAGGCTCATCTCCCGCACGCCGGTCAGCGCCAGTTGCAGGGTGCGCGGGATCGGCGTCGCGGTGAGCGTCAGCACGTGCACGTCGGCCTTGAGCTGCTTCAGCTTCTCCTTGTGGGACACGCCGAAGTGCTGCTCCTCATCGACGATCAGCAGCTCGAGGTCGGCGAACTCGACGCCCTTGGCCAGCAGGGCGTGGGTGCCGACGACGATGTTGACGCTGCCGTCCTTGAGGCCGCGCTTGGTCTCCGCCGCCTCCTTGGCCGTCACCATGCGGGACAACTGCCCGATCTTCACCGGCAGCCCGGCGAAGCGTGCGTTGAACGTCCGGTGGTGCTGCCGGGCCAGCAGCGTGGTCGGCACGACGACGGCAACCTGCGCGCCGGACATCGCGGCGACGAAGGCGGCACGCAGCGCCACCTCCGTCTTGCCGAAGCCCACGTCGCCGCAGATCAGCCGGTCCATCGGGCGGCCGGCGGCCATGTCCTCCAGCACGTCGCTGATCGCACGGGCCTGGTCGTCGGTCTCGGCGAAGGGGAAGCGGGCGCAGAACTCGTCCCAGCTTCCCTCGGCCGGCGCCAGGGTCGCGGCCTCCCGCACGCGCCGGGCGGCGGCGGTGCGGATCAGCTCGCCGGCCATGTCGCGGATGCGCTGCTTCATGCGCGCCTTGCGCGTCTGCCACCCGGCGCCGCCGAGCTTGTCGAGCGCCACCCCGCCGCCCTCGCTGCCGAAACGGCTCAGCAGCTCGATGTTCTCGACCGGCAGGTACAGCTTCTCGCTGCCGTCGTAGATCAGGCGGAGGCAGTCGTGCGGCGCCGGGCCGACGCGAAGCGTTTCCAGGCCGTCGTAGCGGCCGATGCCGTATTCCTGATGCACCACCAGGTCGCCCTCCGCGATTTCGGTCGCCTCGGCGATGAACTGGTCGGCGCGCTTGCGGCGGCGCGGCGGGCGGCTGATGCGCTCGCCCAGCAGGTCCTGCTCGCTGACCACGCTGACCGGCCCGGCGACGAAGCCGCGCTCCAGCCCCAGGGTGACGACCGCCGTGGTGTCGATGGGCAGGGCCTGCGCGGCCTGCCAGGTGTCCACCTGCTCCGCCTTGAAGCCGTTCTCGCGCAGCATGTGCGCCAAGCGCTCGCGGGAGCCGCGCGTCCAGGCGGCGACGGCCGTGCGACGCTTCTGCTTGGACCAGTTGCCGGCCTGCTCACGCAACTGGTGGAACACGTTCTCCCCGGCCGCGGCGCCCGCCTTGGTGAACATGGTGCCCGGCCGTCCGCCGGCATCGACGCCCTCCGCGCCGTCCACCCGGCCATAGGGGCTGAACAGCATCACCGGCCCCTTGGCCAGCATGGCGTCCCACCCGGCGCGGTCCAGATAGAGCCGGCCCGGCGGCAGCGGGCGATAGGGCACCTCGCCGTCCCGCGGCAGCGCCTGGCGCGCCTCCGCATGGTCGGCGATCATCTCCAGCCGCCCTTCCAGAACCTCCTCCGACTGGTTGTCGAGGCTGACGGAGGCGTCGGGCAGGTAGTCCAGCAGCGTGTCCATGCCCTCATGGAACAGCGGTACCCAGTGCTCGATGCCGGGGTAGCGCCGCCCGTCGGACACGGCCTGATACAGCGGGTCCTCGGCGGCCTTCGAGCCGTACAGCTCGCGCCAGCCCTCGCGGAATCGGCTCACGCTCTCGGGATCGAGCGGCACCTCGGACACGGGCCGCAGCACCAGGGCCGGCAGCTTCGTCGTGCTGCGCTGGGTCGAGGGGTCGAAGCGGCGAAGGCTTTCCACCGTGTCGCCGAACAGGTCGATCCGCACCGGGTCCGGCTCGCCGGCCGGGTAGATGTCGATGATGCCGCCGCGGGTGGCATACTCGCCCGGCTCCATGACCGTGCCGGCGCGGCCGTAGCCGTTGGCCTCCAGGAACCGGATCATCAAGTCGGGATCGACGGTGCCGCCGGCGCGGAGCGACAGGCTGACGCCCTCGAACGCCGGGCGGGGCGGCACGCGCTGCACCAGGGCGTTGATGGTGGTGAGCACGAGGCGCGGCTTGGCCGCCGGCTCCAGCAGCCGGGCCAGGGTGGCGATGCGCTCGGACACGATCTCGGGGTTGGGCGACACGCGGTCGTAGGGCAGGCAGTCCCAGGCGGGGAAGCGCAGCACCTCGGTCTCCGGCGCGAAGAAAGCGAGCGCCTCGGAGAGCCGGGCCATGCGGCTGTCGTCCCGGGCGACGTGCAGGACCGAGCCTTCATGCTCGGCCCGGCGCCGGGCGAGCAGCAGGGCGTCGAAGCCTTCGGGCGCGCCGTGGATGGTGGCGGTCATCGCGGCTGGCCCTCGCCGTCCTCGGCCGCCCGGCGGATCGCGCGCAGCATGGGGGTGTCGCAGTCGGGCGGGATCGGCTGCCGCCCGGTCAGCCAGTCCGCCAGCATGGCGTCGGGCAGCTCCATCACCTCCTCCAGCGCGTCGAGGTCGGCGTCGGTGAACCCGGCGATCCGGGCTTGGACATAGCCGCCGATCAGGATGTCGTTCTCGTAGGTGCCGCGGTGCGTGGCGCGGAACAGAATCCGGCGGCGCCGATGATCGAGAGGAATGCTGGGAGACGGGTCGGTGTCGGTCTGCTGCACTCTTGGGTCCCTGGCGGTGGGCTGTCATATAGCGGCGACATCCATAAAGTCAGCCCGCCCGTGTCGCCAACCCACCCCGCCGGTCAAATCGCGGATGATCCGCTCCTCCCGCTGCTCGCCCCAGTCACGGAGCTGCGCGGCGTCGGGCCAGCCTTGGCCAAGCTGATCGAGCGCGTGGCGGGCGGCCCCCGGGTGCTGGACCTGCTGTTCCACATGCCCGAGTCGTACATGGACCGCCGCGCCCGCCCGACGATCCGGACGGCGCAGCCGGGCCAGGTCGCGACGCTCGCGGTCGAGGTCGTGCGCCAGGACGCGCCGGAGACGACTCGGCAGCCATGGCGGGTCATCTGCACCGACGGCACCGGCTTCATGGAGCTGGTGTATTTCGGCCGTCCGCCGCCCCGGCCCTTGGTGCCCGGCGCGAAGCTCGTGGTATCCGGCAAGCTCGATGGCTTCGGCGACCGCCTGACCATGCCGAAACCGGACCACGTCGTCCCTGCCGCCCATGCCAGCCTGTTGCCCGGCATCGAGCCGGTCTGGCCGCTGACCGCCGGGCTGTTCCCGGGCCAGCTCCGCAGCGCGATGCGGCAGGCGCTGGACCGGGTGCCGGAACTGGACGAGTGGCACGACCCGGCGCTGATGCGCCGCGAGGGCTGGCCCAGCTTCCGCGACGCGCTGCGGGCGGTGCAGCAGCCGGAGGCGCTGCCCGTCGATGCCGCGCGGCGGCGGCTCGCCTATGACGAGCTGCTGGCGCATCAGGTCGCGATGGCCTCCGTGCGCCAGCGGGAACGGAAGCGGCCCGGCCGGGCGCTGCCGGGGGACGGACGCCTGCGGGCGCAGACCCTCGAACGCTTCGGCTTCACGCCCACACCGTCGCAGAGTCAGGCGCTGGCGGAGATCGACAGGGACCTCGCGGCGCCGCACCGGATGCTGCGCCTGCTGCAGGGCGACGTGGGGTCCGGCAAGACGCTGGTGGCACTGCTGGCCATGCTGCGCGCGGCGGAGGCCGGCGCGCAGGCCGCGCTGATGGCGCCGACCGAGGTGCTGGCCAAGCAGCACCACCGCACCCTGTCCCGCCTGTCGCCGGTCCCGGTCGAGCTGCTGACCGGCTCGGTCAAGGGCGTCGCCCGGCGCAACGCGCTGATCGGCATCGCCAACGGCCGGACCAAGCTGATCGTCGGCACCCACGCGCTGTTCCAGGAGGCCGTGGCGTACCACGACCTGGCGCTCGCGGTGATCGACGAACAGCATCGGTTCGGCGTGGACCAGCGCCTGCTACTGGGGGCCAAGGGGGAGACGACCGACGTGCTGGTGATGACGGCGACGCCGATCCCGCGCACGCTCCTGCTGACGCAATGGGGCGAGATGGAGGTGAGCCGGCTGCTGGAAAAGCCCGCCGGGCGCAAGCCGATCCGCACGACGGTGCACTCGCTGGCGACGCTGGGGGACGTGGTGGAGGGCATCGGCCGCGCGCTCGAACGGGAGGAGCGGGTGTATTGGGTGTGCCCGATGGTGTCGGAAAGCGAGCTGATCGACCTCGCGGCGGCGGAGGCGCGGTTCGAGGTGCTTCGGGCGCGGTTCGGCGGCCGGGTCGGGCTGGCGCACGGGCAGATGGAGGCGGCGCAGCGCGACGGGGCGCTGGCGGATTTCGCGGCCGGGCGCATCCAGCTTCTGGTGGCGACCACGGTGGTCGAGGTGGGCGTGGACGTGCCGGAAGCCAGCATCATGGTGATCGAGCACGCCGAGCGGTTCGGCCTGGCGCAGCTTCACCAGTTGCGGGGCCGGGTCGGGCGTGGGGCGGAGCAGAGTTTTTGCCTGCTGCTGCATGAGGACGGGCTGACGGACACCATGCGGCGGCGGTTGGGGTTGTTGAAGGACACGGAGGACGGGTTCCTGATCGCCGACGAGGACTTCCGGATTCGCGGCGGGGGGGATTTGCTGGGAAAGCGGCAATCCGGGCTGCCGGGGTTCCGGCTGGCGGACCCGGGGCAGCAT
>CAXTTB010000104.1:0-9510 GCA_964246905.1 uncultured Acetobacteraceae bacterium
CCGCTTTGCCCCTGCCGCCACTCTGGCATACGTGGAAACCGATAGGTGGTTAGGTCACACATAAACTCGTGCCGTTTCAGGAACCAACATCTTCCATACGACACCTTCTATAATTCTGCATAGGATCATGATTTAACGATCTTGGATAGGTACAAAGCATCAAAAGATTTCGCAGTCTTGAATGTTTTAGATTTTACTCAGAAGCCAGTAAATTTATGAGCTGAGGAACTTATGCCACCCACCATCAGGCGTCTCTGTGAGATTCTTCGAGAGCAGAACTCAGAAGCTATATCCGCCGACAACTCGGATACAGATAACACATCATCCACCCCTCTCTCTGAGGAACTTAAGGAGTGGGAGAGATTTGAGGAACGCGTGAAACATATCTATGATGCTCTTCTAAACATCAATGGAGAAAAAGTAGCTGTTTCGCGCGATGTAAAATTGAAGGGTCGTGATGGCCTGGTACATCAATTTGATGTTTACTATGAATTTTCTCGTGCTGGTGTTTCACATCGGGTTGCGATTGAGTGCAAAGACAAGAGCCGACCAATAGATAAAGATACTGTCATGGCATTTCGAGGCAAAGTGTTTGATGTACTCGGGCTTCAAGGGGTGATGGTCAGCGCCAAAGGCTATCAATCGGGAGCAAAGAAATATGCCGAAGATAACGGAATCATCGCGATTACGATGGAGCAGTTGCCTCATGTCGGTGAACTGTTGGCTATGCGCCTAGAAAGAAATGTCCTTCCCGACGATGAAAGTGTTGGTGAGCCATTCTGGAGCATTTACGAGGTTGAAAATGGCAAGCCAAACGGCAATCTATGGTGTGAAAGCGTAAGCGGCTGGTATGATGTGGTTCTATTTTATTCAAAAAGCCTTGCTGTTAAGTTTCTCTCTACAAAACCAGCCAGCATCCAAGCGAGATATTCGGTGCGTGGCCTTACACAAACTCTACTTAAAAGCTTCATAATGATTGCAGATACACACCGCTCTAATTATTTGCTTATTCTGGATGTTAAGCCAAAAAACATGATAGGAATGGTTCAGATATCACGCAGTGACCTTATCGCCGATTATGTTCTGGACGCAGGCAGTTTACCGAAAGAACCTATGGTCATACCAAGTTTAGTAGACAAGAGCAAGCGCAGTTAAATGCGATATTGTAATTTTTGACTATTTTGGTGAAGAAATTCAGCTTAGTATCATAGCACCTGCCAATATTTACAATCAATCATCTTCAAACTGACCGATGGCTTACGGAATAATTTTCGAAATTGACACGTCAACATAGCCTGATTTGCCGAGATATCGGAACATCAACAAGAAATGCAGCAGCGTCGGCGTCATGCAAATTCTCCAGAATTTTGCCAACCTCCGCAGGTTTAGGAATCGGGTCGTTATCCTCCAACATTCCTTCAATGTGGAACAACAACGCTTCGACCGCCATGCGTCGGGCATCCTCCAGCGTGACGCCCGCCGTAATGCACCCCGGAAAATCGGGAAACTCCACCCCGAAATCGCTGTCAGCTTCCTTGCGCAGCAAAGCGACATATGGGGTCACAACCATGATAGACGCATCCCCAAACGCTGCTTGCAAGCGAATACCTTACTTCCTTACTATGGCGTATGCTCGCAAAAATTACCGCCAAGAACCAACTCACCCTACCCAAGCGGGTCGTCGAAACACTCGGCAATCCCTCGCATTTCGAGGTAGAAATCGACGGCGACCGCCTCGTGTTAACTCCCTCACGCCCGGGGTCAGCCGGTGCGGTGCGTCGCAAGTTGCAGGCGCTTGATCTTTCGAATAGCGACATAACGGATGCGGTCGCCTGGGCAAGAAGCAACAAGTGAGCCGCTGACCGGCAGCCACTATTCGCGCCGTCTTTGATACGAATGTAGTCATTTCGGCGCTTGTCTTCGGGCGACGCCTGGCCTGGCTACGCAACGCCTGGGCAAGCGGACTGCTCGTACCGATTGTCTCTCAGCAAACCACCGCGGAGTTGCTTCGCGTTCTTACTTACCCAAAGTTCCGGTTGACCGCCGCGGATCGAACCGCGTTGCTCGAAGATTACCTGCCCTATGCCGAGATCGTGGTCATGCCTGTGGGAGTGCCAGCCCTACCCGTTCAGTGCCGCGACCGAGACGACGTTATGTTCCTCGCCTTGGCGATCACCGCCCAAACGCTGCTGGTCAGCGGGGACGCCGACCTGTCTATCCTGAAAGCGTCCGCGCCCATTGAAGTCCTATCCGTCGCTGAACTACGGACGCGCATTCCAGCATAACCTCCTCAAGCCGCCGCCCCCACCGTCATCTCCCCCAAGTAAGCCTGCCGGATATCCTCGTTCCGCCGCAGCTCCTCCGCCGTCCCCGACAGCACCACCACCCCGGTTTGCAGCACATACGCCCGGTGCGCCACCTGCAGCGCCATGGCCGCGTTCTGCTCCACCATGAAGATCGTCGTGCCCTGGCGGTTGATCGCCTGGATGATGTCGAACACCTGCTCCACGAACAGCGGCGACAAGCCCATCGACGGCTCGTCCATGCAGATCAGCCGGGGCCGGGCCATCAGCGCCCGGCCGATGGCCAGCATCTGCTGCTCGCCGCCCGACAGCGTGCCGGCCAACTGCAACCGCCGCTCCTTCACCCGGGGGAACAGCCCGTACACCCGCTCCAGGTCCTCCTCGAACCCGGCATCGCGCGGCCGTGTATAGGCGCCCATCTCCAGGTTCTCGAACACCGTCATGCGCGGGAACAGGCGCCGGGCTTCCAGCACCGGGGCGATGCCGCGGGCGACCCGGGCGCTGGTGGACAGGCGCTCGATGGGCTGGCCCTCGAACAGCACGGTGCCGCTGGTCGGGCGCACCACCCCCATGATGGTCTTCATCGTCGTCGATTTGCCGCAGGCGTTGCCGCCCAAGAGCGACACGATCTCGCCCGGCGCGATGGTGTAGTTCACGTCCTTCAACACATGCAGGTCGCCGTAATGCGTGTTCACGCCGCGGAACTGCAAGATCGGTGCGGGATCAGGCGACACGGTCGGCCTCCATCACCGCGGCCCGGGCGGCGCGGCCCAGGTAGGCGGTCAGCACCTGCTCGTTCCGCCGCACCTCCTCCGGACGGCCCTCGGCGATCTTGACCCCATGGTCCAGCACCACCACCGTGTCTGCCAGCGCCGTCACCACGTCGAGCTTGTGCTCGATGATGAGGATCGTCAGCCCCATCCCGTGCAGCGACTTGATCTGCTCGGCCAGTTCCAGCGTTTCCGCCGGGTTCATCCCCGCGGTCGGCTCGTCCAAGAGCAGGATGTGCGGGCGGGACGCCAGCGCGCGGGCGATCTCCACCCGGCGGCGGTTGGCGTAGGACAGCCCGCTCACCACCTGGCCCACCCGCGGCGCCAGCCGGTTGCCGAACATCGCGATCAGGTCCAGCACGGAGGCCTGCGCCGCCCGCTCCTCCGCCCGGTTGCCCGGCGTGTGCAGCACGGACGCGACGGCGCCGCTCCGCAGCCGCGCATGACGCCCGACCATCACATTCTCCAGCACCGTCAGGTTCGGGAACAGCCGGATATTCTGAAAAGTCCGCGCCACCCCGGCTGCCAGCACCTGATGCGGCGCGAGGCCCACCAGCTCCTGCCCGCGGAACGTGATCGACCCGGCGTAGGCTGGCACCAGCCCGGTGATCACGTTGAACAGCGTCGATTTGCCGGACCCGTTCGGCCCGATCACCGCCACCACGCCGCCTGCCGGCACGCTGATGTCGATGCCGTCCAGCGCCACGAGGCCGCCGAACCGCACCGTGACGCCGCGGACCTCCAGCGCCCCCTGCCCCGGCTCCCAGCGCGGGATGCGGTCGAGGTTCAGGAAGCCGCCGCGCGTCACCTCCGCGTGCTGCGCGGCGAAGTTGAGCGGCGGCGCCTTGCGCGTCGCGGGGATCAGCCCGTTGCGCCGGAACAGCATCATGCCGATCAGGATCATGCCGAAGAAGAGCTGCGTCCATTGCACGAGATCCACGCGGGCGAGCGCCGCGCTGCCCACGGCCTCCCCCAAGTCGTGCAGCCAGCCCGTGAGCTGCGGCAGGAGCCAGGTCTGCATCAGTTGCAGCAGCACGGCGCCGACCACGACGCCCCACACGCTGCCCATGCCGCCCAGCACCACCATGACCAGCAGCATGGAGGACACGTTGAAGTTGAACATCTCCGGCGTCGCGGTCTGCAGCTTGGCGACGAAGTACACGCCCGTCATGCCGGCGAAGGCCGCGCCGATGGCGAACGCCAGCAGCTTGAACCGCACCGGGTTGACCCCCATCGCGCCTGCCGCCGTCTCGTCCTCGCGGATCGCCATCCAGGCCCGCCCGACCCGGCTGTCGCGCAGCCGGGTGGACACGAAGATCAGCAGCGCCACGAGGCCGAGGCCCACGTAGTAGTACGGCGTCGAATCCACGCCGAAGCTCTGGCCGAACAGGCGCGGCGCCTGGATGCCGTTCAGCCCGGCGGCGCCGTTGGTGATGCCGTCCATGTTGCGCGCCACGATGGGCACGATCTCGCCGAAGCCCAGCGTCACGATGGCCAGGTAGTCGCCGCGCAGCCGCAAGGTGGGCGCGCCGAAGCACACGCCGAACGCGGCGCTCACCAACGCCGCGGTCGGAAGCGCCAGCCAGAACGACAAGGTGAAGTGCACCAGGTCCGGCCCGCCCTGGTTCATCTTCTCCACAAGGCCGAGGAACGCCAGCGGTGCCCAGGCGCTGCTCCAGGCGGGCATCACCTGGAAGCTGCTCAGGATGCCGTAATAGTAGGCACCGATGGCGAAGAAGGCGGCGTAGCCCAGGTCCAGCAGCCCGGCGAACCCCACCACCACGTTCAGCCCCAGCGCCAGCGTCGCATAGGACATCGCGTTGGCGATGCTGTCGATGGTCGCGTCGTCGTCATACACCAGCGGGAACAGCAGCAGCGCCAGGCCAAGCAGCACCAGCCCCAACCCCCGCCGCCGCTCCGGCGAGAGGCCGGCCAGCGGGCGGGAGATGTAGGCGAGTGCGGACGACCCCATGCGCGAGCCTTTCAGGACTTGTTCGGGGCCAGGCGGCCCAGCAGCCCGGCCGGACGCACGACCAGCACCAGCACCAGCAGCCCGAAGATGATCACGTCGGCCCAGGCGGTGCCGACCGTCTGCCCGCTCACCGCCTCGATCAGGCCGATCAGCACGCCGCCGAGCATGGCGCCGGGCACGTTGCCGATGCCGCCCAGCACGGCCGCGGTGAAGGCGCGCAAGCCGGCGGCGAAGCCGATATCGACCTTCGCCAGGTTGTAGTACAGCCCGAAGATCATGCCGCACGCACCGGCCAGGGCGGAACTCAGGAAGAACGTGGCCATCACCACGCGGTCCACCTCGACGCCCATCATCCGCGCCGCCTCCGGGTCCTGCGCGGTGGCGCGCATCGCCTTGCCCATGCGGGTGCGCTGCACGAAGAACGTCAGCCCGGCCATCAGCGCCAGGGCGATGACCCAGATCAATACCTCCCGCAGCCGCAGCACCGCGCCGCCGATGCGCCAGGCGACCGGCGGCAGCGGGTTCGGGAAGTTCTTGCTGTCCGAGCCGAGCGTCAGCAGCACGACGTTGAACAGCACGTAGGACGCGCCGATGGTCGTGATCATCGGCGCCGGCCCCTTCACGCCGCGCAGGGGGCGCAGCAGGAACCGCTCGATCCCCACCCCGATGCCGCCGCACGCCAGCATCGAAACGGCGAACGCCGCCCCCAGCGTGCCGACCAGCGGCAGGCCGGTCAGCACCGTCTCCTGCCCGACCAACCCAAAGCTTTGCAGCGTGAGCATGGCGACCATGGCGCCGACCATGAACACGTTGAAATGCGCGAAGTTGATCAGCTCGGCGATGCCGTAAACCAGCGTGAAGCCGAGCGCCAGCAGCGAGTACATCGCCCCGAGGCTCAGCCCGTTGATCACCTGCTGGACCAGCAGGTCGGCGGATGTCACGGCTCAGGCGACCGGCGCGACGCCCACGTACTTGTACTGCGCCGTCGGATCATCGAGCGGATGCGCGGCATCCTTGCGGATCTGGAACACGCTGATGATCTTGTTGCGGAGGTCGCCGTTCTCGTCGAACTCGATGGAGCCGAGCAGGCTGTCGGGCAGCTTCACCTGCTGGATGGCGTCGCGCACCGCGTCCCGCGTCACCGGCTTGCCCGTCGCGGCGACCCGCTTGACCGCGGCGATGATGACCTCGGCGCCGACGTAGCAGCAGATGCTGTAGTCGTCCGGATGCTGCTTGAACCGGGCGAAGTAGCGGTCGCTGAACTTGGCCGTCTTCGGGTCCTCGATCACATGCGGGGCGGCGACCGTTGCGTACCAGCCCTCGACGGCCGGGAACCCGGCGCCGTTCAGCAGATCGACCGTCTGCATCCCGTCGCCGCCCGCCTTGATGGCGTCCGGGATGATCTCATAGGACTGCTTGGCCAGCTTCACGCCGGCCTGGCTGACGCCGCCGTAGTACAGGCCTTGCGGGTTCAGCGACTTGATCCTGGTCAGGATGGGCGCGTAGTCCGCCGCTTTGGGGTCCAGCCGGTCGCGCCCCAGCACCTTGATGCCCCGCTTCTCCGCCTGCGCCTGGAACGCATCCGCGATGCCGACGCCGTACGCCCCGGAGTCGTCGAGCACGAAGATCGACTTCACCTTCAGCGTGTCGGCCATGTAGTTGGCCATGTTCGGCCCCTGGAACGCATCGGTCGCCACGGTCCGGAAATAGATCGCCTTGCCCGCCGGGCGGTACTGCGGGGCGAACTTCGGGTCGGTCAGGTCCGGGTTGGTGGACGACGGGGTGATGATCGCGAGGTTGCCCTGGCTCAGGATCGGCGCCATCGCCTTGCCCGCGCCCGACATCTGCGGGCCGAGCGCCGCCATGTACGCCTTGTCCGACACCATGGTGCGCGCGTTGGTCGCCGCCTGCGCCGGGTCGTACTGCCCGGCGGTCGCCGTCGCGTCGTCGAGCTTCACGAGCTGGAACGTGTAGCCCGGCACCGCATGGGCGGCGTTGGCCTCCTCGAACGCGATCACCGCGCCGTTGCCGATGCGGGCGGCGTTCTCGGCGTCGGCCCCGGTGAAGGACAGGTTGACGCCGACCTTGATCACCTTGTCGGCGGCGTGCGCGCCGCGCGAGCCGACGGTGGAGACGAGGACGAGGCCACCCGCAGCCTTGAACGCCGAACGACGCGAAATCATGCCAGAACGCTCCCTTGCCGGACCATGCCGTGTGGACGCCGCCCGCGGCGGCGCGTGCATGACGGCGTAAGATGCAAGGAAGAGGCCAGGGAATGCAAGGAAGCGGCGCATTGCCCACCCCGCGCCATGCGATACGATGCGCCAACGTGTGGGCCAGCAAAGGGAAGCAACGGATGGACAAAGGTCTCCGCAAGGGTCTCACGAGCTACGGCGACGCCGGGTTCTCCTTGTTCCTGCGCAAGGCGTTCATCAAGGCGATGGGCTACTCGGACGACGCGCTCGACCGCCCCATCGTCGGCATCACCAACACCGGCAGCGACTACAACCCCTGCCACGGCAACGCCGCCGCGCTGATCGAGGCGGCGAAGCGCGGCGTCATGCTGGCCGGCGCCATGCCCATGGTGTTCCCGACCATCTCGATCCACGAGAGCTTCGCCTTTCCCACCTCCATGTTCCTCCGCAACCTGATGGCGATGGACACGGAGGAGATGGTCCGCGCCCAGCCGATGGACGCCGTGATCGTGATCGGCGGCTGCGACAAGACGCTGCCGGCGCAGGTCATGGCGGCGGCCAGCGTGGACCTGCCGACCGTCGTGGTCCCGGTCGGCCCCATGGTGGTCGGCCACCACAAGGGGGAAGTGCTCGGCGCCTGCACCGACTGCCGCCGGCTGTGGAGCGCGCACCGCGCCGGCACGGTCGATGCGGCGGAGATCGAGGTCGTCGAGGGCCGGCTCGCCCCCTCCGTCGGCACCTGCATGGTGATGGGCACGGCGAGCACCATGGCCTGCGTCACCGAGGCGCTGGGCCTCGCCTTGCCGATGGCCGCGACGATCCCGGCTCCCCACGCGGAGCGCGTGCGCCTCGCCGAGGCCAGCGGGCGGCGCGCGGCCGAGATGGCCGTCAGCGGCGGCCCGCGCCCGAGCGAGCTGCTGACGCCGGCGGCGTTCCGCAACGCGCAGGTGGTGCTGCAGGCCATCGGCGGCTCGACCAACGGGCTGATCCACCTGACCGCCATCGCGAACCGCACGCCGCACCGGATCGACCTGGACGCCTTCGACGCGCTCGGGCGCGAGGTCCCGGTGCTCGTGGACCTGAAGCCGTCCGGCGACCACTACATGGAGCATTTCCACCACGCCGGCGGGATGCCGCGGCTGCTGGCGGAGCTGGGCGAATTGATCGACGGGGACGCCCGCACGGTCGGCGGCGGCACCCTGCGCGACGTGGCGGCGGCGGCCGAGCAGGTGCCGGGGCAAACCGTGATCCGTCCGCGGCACGACCCGATCAGGCCGGTGGGCGCGATGGCGGTGCTGCGCGGCAACCTGGCGCCGCGCGGGGCTGTGATCAAGCACTCCGCCGCGACGCCGCGCCTGTTGCAGCACACCGGGCGGGCCGTGGTGTTCGACGGCATCCCCGACATGGCCGCGCGCATCGACGACCCGGCGCTGGATGTCGGCCCGGACGACGTGCTGGTGCTGCGGAACGCCGGGCCGAAGGGCGCGCCGGGGATGCCGGAAGCCGGCTACCTGCCGATCCCGAAGCAGCTTGGGCGGCAGGGCGTGAAGGACATGGTGCGCATCTCGGACGCCCGGATGAGCGGGACGGCGTTCGGCACGATTGTGCTGCACATCACGCCGGAAAGCGCGGTGGGCGGGCCGTTGGCCTTGGTGCAGTCGGGCGACCAGATCAGGCTCGACGTGGCTGGACGCCGCATTGACCTGCTGGTGAGCGACGAGGAGTTGGCCCGGCGGCAGGCCCTGCTCGCGCCGCCAACCCGGCCGGACTGGGCGCAGCGCGGCTACGCGCATTTGTTCTACGATACGGTGCTACAGGCGGACGAGGGTTGCGACTTCGACTTCATGGCCCGACCCTCGCCCGATTGATGCTCCTACATCGTCGCCCCGATCACCCAAGGCGCGAACTCCGCCCCGCCCGCGTCGAACGCCTCGCTCTTGGTCCGCTCCCCGCCCGCGGTCCGGATCATCGCCTCGAAGATCCGCTGCCCGCACTCCTGCACCGTCTCCTCCCCGTCCAGCACCGTGCCGCAGTTGATGTCCATGTCGTCTTCCATGCGCCGGAACATCGGCGTGTTGGTCGCGAGCTTGATGGACGGCGACGGCTTGCAGCCGAACACGCTGCCGCGCCCGGTGGTGAAGCACACGAGGTTGGCACCCCCCGCCACCTGGCCCGTCGCCGCCACCGGGTCGTAGCCCGGCGTGTCCATGAACACGAAGCCGCGCGCCGTCACCGGCTCGGCGTAGCGCACCACGTCCACCAGGTTGGTG
>CAXTTB010000105.1:0-7106 GCA_964246905.1 uncultured Acetobacteraceae bacterium
GGTCCGCGGGCCGGGGCGGCCGGGCCCGGGCGCGGGGCGGGGGGGGATGTTCATCCGGCTGGCCGGCAGCCCGGCCGGGCCGGACGGGATGGCGCTCGACGAGGCGGGCAACATCGTCGTCGTCCACGCGGGCTTCGGCACGGTATGGCTGTTCAGCCCGATGGGCGAGCCGCTCTACCGCATTCGCTCCTGCGCGGGGATGCGGGTGACCAACGTCGCCTATGGCGGTCCGGAACGCCGTACGCTGTTCATCACGGAGGCGGAGGAGGGCGTGATCCTCAAGGTGGATCTGCCCACGCCGGGACTGCCGATGTTCGGGCTGTCCTGATGTCCCGCATGCCCGCGTTCGACCCCGCCGCGATGTCGGGCCATCAGCGGCACGTTTACGACGCGGTCATGGCCGGGCCGCGGGGCGTGGTGCGCGGCCCGGTCCAGGTCTGGCTGCAGAACCCGGGCCTGGCCGAGCACGCCCAGGCACTGGGCGCCTACTGCCGGTTCGGCACGGCGCTGCCTCCCCGGCTTTCGGAACTCGCCATCCTCTTGACCGCGGCGCATTGGGGCGCCGGCTACGAATGGCGCTCGCATGCGCCCATGGCCCTGGCCGGAGGCCTGTCGCAAGCCGTGGTGGACGCCATCGAGGCGCACGCAGCGCCGCCCTTCGCGCAGGAAGACGAGGCGGCCGTGCATGCGTTCGCGACCGAGCTGCTGGACCGCCACGCCGTCAGCGCGCCGACCTGGGAGCGTGCCCAGGCCGCCCTCGGCTCGAACGGCGTGATCGATCTGGTGGGGATCCTTGGCTATTACGCCCTTATCTCGATGACGATCAAGGCATTCGAGATCGGCGAGGCGCCCGGTCCCGACAACGACTGTGAGGCGGCGGCATGAGCTACATGCCGCAAGGAATGACAGACCATTCCGCCATCCGCGAGGAGGTGCGCAAGCTCTGCGCCCGCTTCCGATGCGCGCGGCGGAGCTGATGGTGCGGGACGGCTTGGAGCGGTTCGAGGCCGGGCTGCCCTGCGGCGAGCAGGCCAACATGGCGAAGATGCTGGCCGCGGAAGCGTCCTGGGCCGCGGGCGAGGCCTGCATCCAGATGCATGGCGGCTTCGGCTTTGCGGAGGAGCACGACGTGGAGCGCAAGTTCCGCGAAACCCGGCTCTACCAGGTCGCCCCCATCAGCACCAACCTGATCCTGTCCTACGTCGCCGAGCACGTCCTTGGGATGCCGCGCTCCTACTGGTGGGCGCTCGACGAGCCTGGCCTGCGCAGCCACCGTTGACAACCGAGGACCCGCCATACCATGCCAAGAACTATCCTGACCTGTTCCGTGACGGGCAGCCTGACCACTCCGGCGATGAGCGACGCGCTTCCGATCACGCCCGAGCAGATCGCAGACTCGTCGCTGGAAGCGGCCGAGGCCGGCGCCGCTATCGTGCACATCCATGTCCGGCGGCCAAACGGCACCCCGTCGATGGAATTCGCGCTCTACCGCGAGGTAATCGAGCGCATCCGAGCCAGGAATACCGCCCTCGTCATCAATCTGACCACCGGGCCTGGTGGCCGGTTTCATCCGAGTGACGACAACCCAGCGGTCGCCGGACCCCGCACGAGCTTGCTGCACCCGTCACACCGCGTCGAGCACATCGCGGCCTTGAAACCTGACATTGCCACGCTGGACCTCAACACGATGACCTTCGGCGCCGAGGTTGTGATCAACACTCCAGCGAATGTGCGCATCATGGCGGCCGCGATCCACGAGGCCGGGTCGTTGCCGGAACTCGAGCTGTTTGACGGCGGCGACGTCGCGCTGGTCCATGACCTGCTGGTGGACGGCTCGCTCCGTACGCCCGCGCTGGCAAGCCTCGTGCTCGGGGTGAAGTACGGCTTCGCCGCGGATGGCGAGACGATGATGAATGCCAAGTCGCGGCTGCCTGCAGGCACGGCGTGGACCGGCTTCGGCGTCGGCCGCCGTGCATTCCCCATGCTGGCGCAAGCCTTCGTCCTGGGCGGTCACGTCCGGATCGGCATGGAAGACACCGTCTACGCCGAACGGGGTCGGAAGGCGTCGAGTAACGGCGAGCTGGTGGACAAAGCCCGGTGGATCGTCACAAGGCTCGGGGGCAAGCTCGCGTCACCCGACGAGGCCCGCAAGCTTCTCGGTCTTACGTCCCACTGATCTGGAAGGATCCGCCCATGCTGCAGCAATACCAGCTCTACATCGACGGTCAGTGGGTCGGGACCCGGGAAAGCTTCCCCACCATCAACCCCTACGACCGGCAGGAATGGGCGACGATCCCGCAAGCCAGCGAAGCCGACGTGGCGGACGCCGTCGCGGCAGCCCGGCGCGCCTTCGAGGCGGCCTGGGGCCAAACGTCCGGACTCACGCGGGCGACGCTGCTGCACAGGCTGGCGGACCTGCTGGACGCCAACTCCCAGCGCATGGGCGAGCTGGAAACGCGGGACAACGGTAAGGTCATCCGCGAGACGGTCACGCAGATGCACTTCGCGGCCCGGCAGTACCGATTCTACGCCGGCTATGCCGACAAGTTGTGGGGCAGCGTCATCCCGCTCGACCAGCGGGACGTGTTCGACTACGCGAGCCGCGAGCCGTTGGGCGTCGCCGTGCTGATCATCGCCTGGAACTCGCCGATGTCGCTGCTGGCCAACAAGCTGGCGCCGGCGCTTGCGGCGGGCAACTGCGTCGTGATCAAGCCGTCGGAGCATGCCTCGGCGACGACGCTGGAGTTCTGCCGGCTCGTCGCCGAGGCCGGGTTCCCGCCCGGCGTGGTCAACGTCGTCACCGGCGACTCCCGGGTCGGTCGCGCACTGGTCGGCGCTCCGGGAATCGATCGGGTCAGCTTTACCGGAAGCCCGGCAGTGGGCCGCGACATCGCCGCGACCGCGGGCCGCAACCTGGTCCCGGTCACGCTCGAACTGGGCGGCAAGTCCCCGAACATCGTGTTCAATGACGCCGACTTCGACAAGGCAGCCGTCGGCGCACTGGCCGGCATCTTCGGTGCCACCGGTCAATCCTGCATCGCCGGGTCGCGGCTCCTGGTGCATCGGTCGCTGTACGGGCGCATGTCGGAGCATCTGGCCGAGCGCGCGCGCCGCATCGTGCTGGGCAATCCTGCCGATGCCGCGACCGAGATGGGCACGGCCGCCAACGAGCCGCAGTTCCGCCGCATCCTCGGCTGCATCGACGCCGCCAAGGCCGAAGGGGCGAACCTGCTGAACGGCGGCGGGCCGGCAACCGAGGGCGGCCTCGCGGGCGGCTTCTTTGTCCAGCCCACGATCTTCAACGAGGTGCGCAGCGGGATGGCCATCGCGCAGGAGGAAGTGTTCGGCCCCGTCCTGTCGATCATCCCGTTTGAAACCGACGAGGAGGCTGTGGCGATCGGCAACGACACCCGCTACGGCCTTGCCGCCGGCATCTGGACGCAGGACGTGACCCGCATCATGCGTGTTTCCCGTGCGCTGCGGAGCGGCGTCGTGTGGGTGAACACCTATCGCGCGCCCGCCGTTCAGGCGCCGTTTGGCGGCGTGAAGGAGAGCGGCTTCGGGCGCGAGCGCGGCGCGCAGGGTCTGGACGAGTTCATGACCTACAAGAACGTCATGATCGACTACTCCGGCATGGCGCGGGACCCGTTCACGATGCGGGCGTGACGTGTGGGAAGTGCTGGCGCTGCGGTTCGCCGACGCGCCCGGCCGCAGGCGGCGCGACAACGTCCTGAACTTGCCGCCCGAGCAGGATGCGGCGATGCCGATGGCGTTCTTCGTATGGCTGGTCCGCGACGCCAAGCGCACGATCCTGGTCGACACGGGGTTCGGACCGAACGAGGCAGCCGCCCGCGGGCTGATGCTGACGCACTTGCCAGCGGAGGCTGTCCGCCTGGCCGGCTCGGACCCCCATGCCATCTTGGACGTGATCCTGACCCATCTGCACTTCGACCACGTCGGCGGGCTTGCGGACTACCCGAACGCGCGCTTCCACGTGCAAGCATCCGAGCTGGCGCATGCAACGGGCGCCGCCATGGCGGATGCCGGCACGGCCCGGGGCTACGCGGCCGCCTCGGTGTGCAGGGTTGTCCATGCGGTCTTCGCTGGCCGGGTGGAGATCTGCGATGGGATGCGCGAGGTCGCGCCAGGTGTCGAGGTGCACCTGGTCCGGAGCCATACACCGGGCATGCAGGCCGTGCGCGTTCGGACAAGGGAGGGGTGGCTCGTCCTGGCGGCGGATGCCGCGCTGTTCTACGAAAACCTGGAGACCGGGGTGCCGTCTCCGGTTCTGTGGAACCTCGGTGACATGTATGGCGCGCTCCGCGCGGTGCAGCGGCTGGCCTCTGCGCCCCACTTGGTTGTCCCCGGCCATGACCCGCTCGTGATGGACCGCTTCCCGGCCCAGGATCCCGGGCTCGCCGGCATCGTCGCCGTCCTTGCCGGGCCAGTCGGCCCCGCATGCGTGCGGAGGTCCTGATGCCCCGGGACGACCTGCCTGCCGATTTCGCCAAGCTGCACGCGCCCTGCCTTGAACACTGGCGTGGGCAAGGGGGAGCTGAAGGGGATCGTGTATCCAACCACCATGCCTGCAAGACTCCCGCGCGCCATCCAAGCCTCAGAGACGTTGTCCGAGCCGTTCCAGGAACGACGGCATGGCTGGGCAGGGGCTGGTCGGGGAGCCGCCGATGTATGATCTTCTGAAAGGGATGCGCGTCGTGGAAGCTGCATCCTTCATCGCCGCGCCCTCCTGCGCGCTGCACCTTCAGCAGATGGGCGCGGAGGTGATCCGCATCGACCAGGCGGGCGGCGGCCCCGACTACGGGCGCTGGCCCTTGGCGCCGGGCGGCGGACGGAGCCTCTACTGGGAAGGGCTGAACAAGGGCAAGAAGTCCGTGGCGCTGGACCTGTCCCGTCCGGAGGGGCGAGAACTGGCGGCGCGCATCGTCACTGCGCCGGGCGATGGTGCCGGGCTGTTCGTTACCAATTTCCCGGCTTCGGGCTTTCTGGCCTACGACCGGTTGCGGGCTTTGCGCGCGGACCTGGTCTGCCTGCGTGTGATGGGCTGGGCGGATGGACGGCAAGCCGTGGACTACACGGTGAACGCGGCCGTGGGCGTGCCGCTGATGACGGGGCCGCCCGACGCGCCCGGGCCGGTGAACCACGTGCTGCCGGCGTGGGACCTCTTGGCCGGCGCCTACGCGGCGTTCAGCCTCGTGGCCGCCGAACGGGCGCGGCGCACGACCGGGCAGGGCCGCGAGATCCGGCTGCCGTTGTCGGACGTGGCGATTGCCAGCATGGGCCATCTCGGCATGCTGGCGGAGGCCGAGCTGAGGGGGCAGGACCGGCCACGGCTGGGCAACGACCTGTTCGGCGCCTTCGGCCGCGACTTCGCCACGGCGGACGGGAGGCGCCTGATGGTGGTCGCGATCACGCCGCGGCAGTGGAGCGGACTGGTCGCGATCCTGGGCATCGGGGCGGAGGTCGCCGCAGTCGAGGCCGAGCTTGGCGTAAGCTTCGTCCAGAACGAGGGGCTGCGCCTCGAGCACCGGGCGCGGCTCTACCCCATGTTTGCCGCCGCCTTCGCGGCCAGGACGCCCAGCGACCTCATCCCCGCGTTCGAGGCGCGCGGGGTGTGCTGGGGTTGCTACCAGACACTGTCGGAGGTGGTCGGGCGCGACCCGGCGCTGTCCGCTGCCAATTCATTGCTGACTGCGGTCGAGCACCCCGGCGGGCGCTACCTGACGCCGGGCGCGGCGGCGACCCTGCCGGGCGACGGCCGCGCCGATCCGGGAGTTGCCCCGCCCCTTGGGCAGGATACCGAGCAAGTGCTGGCCGAGGTGCTGGGCCTGCCGGCGGGCGAGATCGCGCGGCTGCACGACGCCGGGCTGGCGGTCAAGGCGGCATGACGGGACAAGCCGGGTTTCCCGAGGAGAGGTCAGCATGAACCACGTCGTGTCCCCGGACGCGCTCAACCTCGCCGATGCCGCGGCAGAGGCAGCCCGCATCTATGTCCGCCACGCCCAACGCACGGCTCACGACGCCGTGACGCGCAGCGGCCGGATCGACCCGGTCCTGGTCGAGGCCTGGCAACGCCAGGTGCATGGCTTCGCTTGGGCTGCTACGGCCGCCGAAGGGTTGGCGCAGCTCGCAGGCTGGGCCGCCCGCCTGGCTGGGACCGGACGGCTCGGCGCCGGCGAGGATTTGGTCCTGCGGATCGGCTTCGGCGAGTACCTCGCCCAGTTGCTGGGCGGCCTGCCCATGAGCCAGAACGAGCTGGTGCGTCCCGCCGACCTCGGCGCGGAGGACGCCGCCGACGAGCTGCGCCGGCACCCCGCCGTGCGCTGGTACTTGCGGGAAGGCAACACGGCTGCGACCCGGGCCGAGTTGGCGCGCCTGCTGGGGGACGGCTGGCGGCCAGACGAGACGCTCGGGGACGACACGCTCGACATGGTGCGCGAGCAGTTCCGCCAGTTCAGCGACGAGCAGATCGCCCCCCGTGCCCACGCCTGGCGCCTGGCGGATGCGCTGATCCCGGACCCCGTCGTGGCCGCCATGGCAGAGCTGGGCGTGTTCGGCGTGTGCATCGGCGAGGAGCATGGCGGCCTGGGCCTGGGCAAGCTGGCCATGTGCGTGGTGTCGGAGGAACTGAGCCGCGGCTGGATCGCGGCCGGGTCGCTCGGCACGCGGTCGGAGATCGCGGGCGAACTGATCGGCGCCAACGGCACGCCGGAGCAAAAAGCGCGCTGGCTGCCGGGCATTGCAAGCGGCGCGGTGCTGCCCACGGCCGTGTTCACGGAGCCGGACACCGGGTCCGACCTTGCCGCCGTCAGGACGCGGGCGCGCCGGGAGGCGGACGGCAGTTGGCGCATCAACGGGTCCAAGACCTGGATCACCCATGCGTCCCGCAGCGACCTGATGACGGTGCTGGCCCGCAGCAAGCCAGACACGCCCGGGTTCGGCGGCCTGTCCATGTTCCTGGCCGCCAAGTCGCGGGGGACCTCCAGAGAGGACTTCCCCGACGCCGGGCTGTCCGGCGGCGAGATCGGCGTGCTGGGCTACCGCGGCATGAAGGAATACGTCCCGACCTTCGACGATTTCGCCGTGGA
>CAXTTB010000105.1:7146-9462 GCA_964246905.1 uncultured Acetobacteraceae bacterium
CCGGGCGGGTGGGCGGGACAGAGGGCGCGGGCTTCAGGCAATTGATGGCAACGTGCGAGGGCGCGCGCATCCAAACAGCTGCGCGCGCCGTCGGCGTGGCCCGCAGCGCAATGGACTTGGCGCTGCGGTATGCCAATGAGCGGAAACAGTTCGGCAAGCCCTTGTCCGCGTTTCCGCGCGTGGGCGACAAGATCACGATGATGGCGGTGGAAACGGTGCTGGCGCGCGAGCTGACCTATTTCGCCGCTCGCGCGAAGGACGCCGGCGACCGTTGTGACATTGAGGCAGGCATGGCCAAGCTGCTGGCCGCGCGCGTCGCTTGGAGCAACGCCGACAACGCCGTGCAGATCCATGGCGGCAACGGGTATGCGACCGAGTACGAGATCAGCCGCGTGCTGTGCGACACGCGCATCCTGAACATCTTCGAGGGCGCCGCCGAAATCCAGGCCAATGTCGTCGGCCGTGGCCTGCTCGCACGGCAGATTTAGCACCGCCTATGGATGCGTTGGGCAAGCCCAGGGCGAAAGTTTCTTCCCCCGGCAGCCTTGCCATGGTTCACCCGGGCTCGGTGTTGTGCGCCCGTCTTCGTCCAGGCTTCGGCTTCTCCGACCGGGCGCTGACGAAACGCGTGTCGGTGTCTGGCTGTGCACTGCGCCGACCCTGCGGCCCGAGGGATCTTTGAAAGGGTTCTGCCGTTTCTCCCTCGGAAGAATGAGGGCCGCAGGGTATCTCCGTTCGACAGCGCTCGTCTCATCCGCGTTTATTGACATCGGCCGTTTCCTGAGGAGGCGGCGCTGGCCGGGCAGCGTGGCAGTGCAGCTTCAGCGGGCGGTGCGCCGACGCCTTCTATGGGCGCGTTGCCTGCCGTACTGGGGCCGGCATCGTTGGCGGTCTTGCCCGGCCCAAGCGGCGCCGCGGTCCCTTGGCGGGTAGTTCCGCTTGCGTCGCTCGGCGGCCGTGGCGTCCCTGCGTTAGGGGCCGGCACGCCTGCTTCCGTCTGGGCCAGCGCCGATGCTGCCGTGCAGACGACCAGCAACACGGTTGCACTGGCGCACAGGACTGTCCCTGTCGGATGGCCCCATGCAGGCCAGCCCCTCTCACCTTTCGTCCTGCTGTTTAAGCAAAGAGACGCCGGCGGTTGCGGCATCTAAGCAGTTCCCTTCAGCGGCAGGGACCGCGCCCGTTTGCCCGTCGCAGCGAACAGGGCGTTGGCGACGGCGGGCGCCACTGCCGGCAACCCGGCCTCGCCGACCCCGCCAATCTGGCCGCCGCTGTTCACCACGTGAACCTCGATCACGGGCGCTTCGGCCATGCGGAGGATTTCGTAATCGTGGAAGTTGCTTTGGCTGACCCGACCGTCCTCGATCGTGATCTCCTCCTTCAACGCCGCGCTCAGGCCCATGGTGATGCAGCCCTGCATTTGCGCCACGACGCTGTCCGGATTGATCGCCGTCCCGCAATCGATGGCGCCCACCACGCGATGCACCCTGATGGTGCCCTCCTGCACTGAGATCTCGGCCACTTGGGCGACGAAGCTGCTCACGCATTCCGAGAATGCGATGCCGCGGAACCGTCCCTCGGGCAGCGGCGTGCCCCACCCGGCCTCCATGGCAGCCTTGTCGAGCACCGCAAGCGCGCGCGGGCTGTCCCGCAGCAGGTGGCGCCGGAACGCATACGGGTCCTTCTTGGCCGCAACGGCCAATTCGTCGATGAACGATTCGATGAAGAAGCCATTCTCGGACGCGCCGACAGCCCGCCAGTAGCCCACTGGCACGTGGGTCGGCTGGAGCACGAATTCCACCAGCACGTCCCCGATGGAGTACTGCTGCAGCTTGCCGGGCGCACTGGGCGTTTCGGTCGAGATCCCGAGCAGAGCGGTCGGATCGGACCCGTTGACGAGCGGCTTGCCGATCGTGTGCTCCAGCACCGAAGGGCCGACGATCCGCATGGTGAAACCGGACACCTCCCCCGCCCCGGTCAGCCCCGCCTCACCCCGCCCGGGGCAGGTCCGCTGGCTCATCCGGCACGGCGAGAGCACCTGGAACGTCCGCGGGCTAGCCCAGGGCCATTGCGACCAGGCCCGGCTGACCGAGCACGGATGGCGCCCGGCCTGGCGCGTCGTGGGTCAGCTCCGCGCCGAGCCGATCCGGACGCTGTACTCCAGTGACCTGCACCGTGCCCTGGAGACCGTGGCCCCGTTGGCCTCGGTGCTCAGGCTGCCGGTCATCCGCGACGTCCGGCTGCGCGAACGCTGCCTGGGCACCGCCGAAGGCACCGCCATCGCCGCGATGAGCCCCGAGATCACCGGGATCCGCG
>CAXTTB010000106.1:0-3432 GCA_964246905.1 uncultured Acetobacteraceae bacterium
GCGGGACCGCCTGGCGCTCGCCTGGCCGGACGTGGCGGGCCTGGCCGTGCTGGGCATCGGCTACCCCGCCCCGTACCTGCGGCCCTGGCGGGACGGCGCGGCGCGCTGCGTCGCCGCCACCCCGGCGCAGGTCGGCATCGCCCGCTGGCCGGCGGGCCACCCCAACCTGTCCTGCACGGTGGAGGAGGACAGCCTGCCCTTCCCCGACCTGTGCTTCGACCGCATCCTGATGGTGCACGGCCTGGAGGTCGCCGAGAACGCCTTCCGCATGTTGCGGGAGGTGTGGCGGGTGCTGAAGGACGACGGGCGCCTCCTGGTGGTGACGCCGAACCGCATGGGGCTTTGGGCGCACAACGAGAGCACGCCGTTCGGCCACGGCCAGCCTTACTCGCCGGGCCAGATCGGCCGCCTGCTGGCCGCCAGCCTGTTCCGGGTGGAGCGGCGGGACGGCGCGCTCTACCTGCCGCCGATCAACATGCGGGTCGTGCTGCGCGGCGCGCCGGTCTGGGAGGGCGGTGGGCGGCGCGTCGCGCCGCGGCTGGCCGGCGTCGCCATCACGGAAGCGGTGAAGGACGTTTACGCGGCCCTGCCGGTCCAGCGCGCCCGGCGGCGGCTTGTGCTGAGCCAGGCGGCCTAACTCTCCGACAGCGCCGCCGGGGCGTCCGCCAGGCGGACCGTGTTGCGCCCGCCGTGCTTCGCTTGGTACAGCGCCGCGTCAGCCGCCTCGACCAAGGCCGCAGGACCGAGCGGGCTGCCCGGCGTCATCGCGGCGACGCCGATGCTGACAGTGGCGAAACCATGCTCCGACCCGGCATGGGGGATCGCCAGCGCGCGCACCGACCCGCGGATGCATTCGGCCACGGCCAGCGCGCCGGCGGCGTCGGTGTTCGGCAGCAGGAGGACGAACTCCTCCCCGCCGTACCGGGCCGTGAGGTCTGCCGGGCGGCGGCACCGGCCCTGGAGGACGCCCGCCACGGCCTGCAGGCAGGTGTCGCCGCCGGGGTGGCCGTAGGTGTCGTTGAACGCCTTGAAGCGGTCCACGTCGAGCAGGATGACCGCCAGCGGCGAGCCGGCCCGCATCGCCCGGCGATACTCCACCCCCATCGCCTCGTCGAAGCTGCGCCGGTTCGCCAGGCGGGTCAGCCCGTCCTCCCGCGCCAGCACGCGGAGCTGGCAGTTCGCCTCCTCAAGCTGCGCCTCCAGCACCTTGCGCTCGGACACGTCCCGCGCCACCGCCACGAAGCCGCTGCCGTCCTCCAGTTTGCGGATGTTCGTTTCCAGCCAGATATACTGGCCGTCCTTGCGTCTTGACCGGAAGTTGGTCCGTGCCGTCTTGGCCCCGGCCAGCACCCGCCGGTTCAACTCCTCCTCCAACGGCTTGCGGTCGTCCGGGTGGATCAGGTCGTTAGGGTCCTTCCCGACCAGCTCCTCCGGCTCGTAGCCCAGCACGGCGCGGCAGGCCGGGGACACGTACAGGCGCTGGAACTGGGGCGAGTAAAGGGTGATCATGTCGTCGGCGTTCTCCGCGACCAGGCGGTAACGGCTCTTGCTGACCGCGATCTCCTCCTGCATGGCGGCGATATGCTTGTCCCGCGCCTGCAGCCGCCCGGCCATGCGGGCGAACGCCGTGCCGAGCGACAACAGCTCCGCCGCGGCGCCGTGGCCGATGGACGCACGGGCGGACAGGTCGCCCGACCCGAGCAGGGCCGCCGCCCGGACCAGCGCGTCAACCGGGCGCAGCACGGCCCGATGGGCCATCAGCCAGGCGGTCAGCATGGCGAACCCCACAGCGGCGAAGGCAATCCCGATCGACAGCCAGAACCGCCGGTCCGCCGCCGCCCGGATGTCGGCTTCCCGCAGGCCCACCGTGACGATGAGGCCGGCGGCGCGGCCCGGCAGGGGCGCGAAGCCGAACACGCGCCTGACCCCGTCCTGGTCCGGCGCTTCCAGCGACCCGCTGCCGGGGGAGGCCCGGAATGCCTCGATCACGGGGGAATGAGGGAAGCGCTGGCCCATGCGGCCCGCCGTCGCCGGCGCTTCCGCCACGACCGCGCCGTCGCGGCTGTCCAGCACCTGGACCAGCGGGTCCAACCGTCCCGCGGCCTCGTCCGACAGGCGCGCGAACCATCCGAGGTCAACCCCGGCCAGGATCACGCCGGGCGGCGTGTCCCGGCCGGGCAGGCGTTCCAGCGGGACGGCGAAGAACATGGCGGGCTTGCCGGTGACGCGGCTGACCGTCAACGGACTCATCACGACGGCCGTGCCGGACCGGGACGCCAGGGCCTCCTGGAAGTAGGGCCGGTCCGCGAGGTTCAGGTTCCGGCCAGCCGGGTTGGTACTGCAGGCGATGGTGCCGCCGGCATCCACCACCGCCAGGACGTTGATCCGGGGATGCACGGCGATCACCGCGCCCAGCAGGCCGTCGCACTCCGCCCCGCCGACCTTCTGCACCTCCGGCACCCGCGCCAGCACGCGCAGCAGGCCCGAGGCTTCCTGCAGCATGTCGTCCTGCTGCTCCGCCGCCAACCGGGCGAGCTGCACCACCCGGTCCCGCGCCGTGTCCACCACGCGCCGTCCGTCCGCCACGGCCGAAAGCGCCAGCAGCACGACGAGCGGCGCCATCGCGGCGAGCATCAGCACCGCGAGCCGCAGCCACAGCCTGCGCGGCAACACGGACGACACGGCCCTGGCCAGCAGGGACGGCGCGGGCTGTGTCGGGAACTGGCTTGGCATGAAGGGCGGGCGTTGCACGTTTGTTCTCCATCCAGCATGAAGGGAAGCGGCCCCACGCTCCCGCCCTTTATACGTTAAATGCGTTGCGGAATCCCTAATAGAACAGGGGCTTGCCCCGGCGGGTGCCCCCTGCCGGCCGGCAAGGCCCGCCGTTTCAGGCGTGGCGCGGCCATGGCCCGCTTATCAAATTTTGTTCTCCTGTCCGCGGCCTGCTTGGCGGCGGGACCGGCACAGGACGGTTGCCCCGGGCGGGCGAAGGCCGCATCCTGCCGCGATGCCCGGCCCCGTGCGCGAAATCCTGGCCCTACCCACCGGACCCACCGCCGTGCTGTGGCGGCGCAGCGCCCGCGCCCGCAAGGTCAGCCTGCGAATCGACCCCCGGGGCGGCGGCGTGGTCGTCACCCTGCCGCTCCGTGCCGCGGAGGCCGCTGGACTCGCGCTGCTGCGGGACCATGCCGCGTGGGTCGCCGACCGCCTGGCCCGGCTGCCGGACCCGGTGCTGTTCGCGGAGGGCGCCACGGTCCCCATCGGCGGCCTGCCGCACCGCATCCGCCACGTGCCGGGCGGGCGCGGCGGCGCCTGGATCGAGCCGGGCGCCTTGCTGGTCTGCGGCGCGCCGGAGTTCCTGTCCCGCCGGGTCGCAGACTTCCTGCGGGCGGAGGCGCGGCGGCGGCTTTCGGCGCTGGCGGTCGCCAAGGC
>CAXTTB010000106.1:3442-9448 GCA_964246905.1 uncultured Acetobacteraceae bacterium
GGACCCTGATGTTCTGCTGGCGCCTGGTGATGGCGCCGCTGCCCGTGCAGGACTACGTGGTCGGCCACGAGGTCGCGCATCTCCGCCACATGGACCACGGCCCCGGCTTCTGGACGCTGGTGGCGCAGCTCACGCCGCACAGGCGGCAGGCGGCGCAATGGCTTGACGCGCATGGCCCCGGCCTGATGCGGGTGGGCGCGCCCGGACGGTGACGCCGGACGGTGACGCCGGGCGCGAGGCCGGAGACTACCGCTTGCCCTTGATCCGGTCCCGCAGCGACCAGGCGGCGCCGCGGTCGTCGAAATCGGCGGCGTCGTCCAGGATGGCGTCCAGCGCCTGCGCCGCCTCCTCCGGCTTGCCCACGGCGTCGAGCGCGCTGGCCAGGTGGAACTTGACGGTCCGGTCGTTGGGGCGGCGCTGCGACGCTTCCCGCAGCAGCGGCAGGGCGTCCGCCGCCGCCCCCTCCTTCGTCATGATCCAGCCCAGCGTGTCCGAGGTTTCCCCGGACGGCGCCAGGAAATGGGCACGCTGCGCCAGGCCCAGCGCCCGGGCGTCGCCCTTGGCCTGATAGACCCAGGCGAGGTTGTTCAGCGCCACGGCGTCGTTCGGGCGCTTGCCCAGCACGGCCTGCAGGTGCTCCTCCGCGGCCTGCTTGCGCCCGGCGGAGATGTCGAGGCTGGCGAGCATCTGCATCGCGTCGGCGTCGTCGGGATGCTGCGCGAGCCAGGCCTGCAACTGCCGCGCGGCCTGCTCCTGCCCGCCGCCTGACACCAGCGCGCCCGCGGTGCGCAGCGCCAGCGCCGTGGAGGGGTTCGCCTTCAACTCGGCGGCGAAGGCCTGGGCGGCGTCGCCGTAGCGGCGCACGCCCATGAAGGTGTCGCCCTTGATGACCGCGGATGCCGGCAGGTTGGCCGGGTCGCGCCGCAGCTCGTCCGCCATCGCCAGCGCCCCGGCGATCCCCGACCGGCGCTGCTCGGCGAACACCAGCGTGTTCATCATGCCGAGGTTGCCCGGCGACAGCTTGAGGCCCTCCCGCAGCGCCGCCTCCGCGCCGTCCAGGTCGTTGCCGTTCAGCGCCAGCGACACCAGCGCCCGCCGGGCTTCCAGGTCGCCCGGCGTGCCCGCCAGGATCTGCCGGTAGGACGCCTTGGCGCCCTGCACGTCGCCGTCCGCAGCCTGCGCCCGCGCCTGGGCCGCGAGCAGCACCGCCGGCGGCGGGCCGCTTTCGAGCGCCTGCCGCAGCACGTCCAGCGCCTTGCGCGGCTCCTTGGACTTGACCTGGAGGTCCATCAGCGCCGCGGTCAGCGCTGGGGACGGGGCCGCCGTCCGCGCGGACTCGACGGCGGCGATGGCCTGCGGCAGCCTGTTGTCCGCCACCAGCGACTGCACGAGCGGCGTCAGCGCCTCCATGTTGGCACGGTTCTTGGCCAGCAGCCCGTTCAGCACCGCCTCCGCCTCCGGCTTGCGGCCCTGCAGGATCAGCACCTTGCCCAGGTTCACCCGCGCCGTGTCGGAGGCCGGGAACGTGTCCGCGACCGCGGCGAACTGCGCGCGCGCGCCTTCGAGATCCATGCGCGCCAGCTTCACCATGCCGGCCAGGACGCCGACCATCTCCGTTTCGCCGTTCTGCTGGCGCAGGCGGTCGAGCGCGGCCTGCGCCTTCTCCACGTCGCCGGAACTCAGCGCCGTGGCGACCAGCGCCTCCCCGGTGTCGGGCTGCTTCGGCTGGAGGTCCAGCGCCTTCTCCAGCGCCGCCGTGGCGCCCGGCGCGTCGCCGAGCTGCATCCGGGTGGAAGCGAGGCGCGTCAGGATCTCGGCGCTGTCCGGCGCAAGCGACGCCGCCTGCTGGAAGGTGCGGGACGCGAGCTGCGCCTGGCCCCCGATGGCGTAGGCGCGGCCCAGCAGGTCCAGCGTTTCCGCCGTGTTCGCCCCGGCGGCGATCGCCTTGGTCAGCACCGCCACCGCGCGCTCCGGACGCTCTGCGCCCAGCTCGACCCGGGCCAGCAGGCGCGCGCCGTCGAAGTCCGCCGGCGCCTGCACCGTGTAGCGCAGCGCCGCGTCCACCGCCTGCTCGGTCTGGCCGAGGTCCGACTTGATGAGGGCCTGGAAGTACAGCCCGCGCGGGAACCGCTGGATCGCCCCCGCAAGCTGCTCCAGCGCGAGGTCCGCGTCGGCATACCGCCCGGCGCGCACGAGCAGCACCATGTTGAGGTACACTGCCCCGGCGTTCCGCGGCTCGGACGCCAGCACCTTGTCCACGTCCGCCCGCGCCTTCGCGTCCTGCCCCGCCAAGAGATACTGGTTGGCCCGCTCCAGCACCATGCCGAGCGCGTTGGGCGCCACGGCGACCGCGCGCTCCAGGGAGGCGATCGCGCCGGCCTCGTTGCCCTTGGCGGCCAGGAGCTGGCCTTTCAGCACCAGCGCGTCCGCCCGCTTGCCGTTCAGGGCCAGAACGCGGTCCACCTGCCGCTCGGCGGCCGGCAGGTCGTTCTCGATCACCGAGAGCCGGGCCAGGGTCAGCGCCGCGTCCTGCTGGTCCGGAACAAGGCGTTGCGCCTCCGCCAGGCTGGCCCGCGCGTCGGCGTCCCTGTTCAAGCCGATCTGCGCCATGGCGCGCACCACGTAGGCCTTGGCAGCCTCCTCCGGCTCGGCGCCCAGGTCCGCCTTCACCTCGGACAGCACGTCGTCGAACCGCTGCTGCGCCAGGTAGGACTGCGCCAGGAGCGGCACGGCCAGCTTGCGGTCGCAGCCCAGCTCGCAGGCGGTTTTCAGCTCCTTTTCCGCCGCGACCGGGTCGGAAGCCTGCAACTGGAGCTGCGCCAGGCGCAGATGCGCCTCGGCGTTGCGCGGGTCGGCCTTGACCGCGTTGCGAAGCTCGATCTGGGCGCCGCGCAGGTCGCCTTTCTGCAGCAGGACGCGCGCGTTCCCGATGGGGTCGCCGGTATGGCCGAGCGCGTACCACCCCCCGCCGGCGGCGGCCACGGCGGACAGGGCGAGGGCGGGAAGCAGGAGCTTTTTCATCGGTTCCAGCCTGTGTTCTAGGAAAGGACGTCTTGGGTGCCGGCGGTCTCGATGCCTGGCGCATCAGAGCCGGGCGCATCAGAGGCGGGCGCATCAGAGCCGGGCGCATCGGCTCCGTCCGCCGACAGCCCGTGCGCCTCCAGGAGGGCGTAGAGCGTCGGGCGGCTGATGCCGAGCAGGCGCGCGGCGCTCGCCAGCGTGCCGTCGCTGCGGGCCAGCGCGCGCTGCACCACGTCGCGCTCGGCCCGCGCCCGGGCGGCCCGCAGGTCATAGGCCGTCATGTCCTCCTGGCCCGGCGCCAGCTCCAGGTCGGCGGCCGAGACCAGGCGCTGCTCGCTCATCAGCACGCCGCGCTTCACCCGGTTCTCCAGCTCCCGGATGTTGCCGGGCCAGGGGTGTGCGGCGAGCGCCGCCAGCGCGTCCTCGTTGAAGCCGCGCACCGGGCGGGCGAACTCCTGGGCGAAGCGGGCCAGGAAGTGCCGGGCCAGCAGCAGCGTGTCGCCGCCGCGGTCGCGCAAGGGCGGGATGCGGAGCGTCACCGGGTTCAGCCGGTAGAACAGGTCGCCGCGGAACCGGCCCTGGTCCACCTGGTCCTGCAGCACCTGGTTGGTGGCCGACACCACGCGCACGTCCACCTGGATCGGCTGCCGCCCGCCGATGCGCTCCACCCGCTGGTCCTGCAGGAAGCGCAGCAGCTTGACCTGCAGCGCGTGCGGCAGGTCGCCGATCTCGTCCAGGAACAGCGTGCCCTTGTTCGCCAGCTCGATCTTGCCGAGCGTCTGCTTCACCGCACCCGTGAAGGCGCCGCGCTCGTGCCCGAACAGCTCGCTTTCCAGCAGCGCCTCGGGGATCGCGCCGCAGTTGATCGCGACGAAGGGCTGCCGCGCCCGCGGGCCGAGGTCGTGCAGCGCCCGGGCCAGCGCCTCCTTGCCGGTGCCGCTCTCGCCGAGCAGCAGGGCGGACACGTTGGCCGCCGCAAGCTTCTCGATGTCGCGGCAGACCTTCAACATGCCGGGGTCGGCGGTCACGATGTCCTTGACCGGCGAGGACGACGGCTCCGACCGGCGCCGGTTCTCGTCCTCCAGCGTGCGCAGGCGCAGGCTGCGCTCGACGATGGTGCCCAACAGGCCGATATCGACCGGCTTCTCGCAGAAGTCGTACGCGCCGGCGGCGACCGCGCGCAGCGCGTGGGCACGGTCGCCATGGCTGGTGGCGACGATCACCTTGGTGTGGGGCGCCTGCCGCGCCAGGCCGTCGAGCGTCGCGAACCCTTCGCTCACCCCGTCCGGGTCGGGCGGCAGGCCGAGGTCCATGATGGCGACGGCCGGGCGCTCCTTCTGCGCCATGGCCAGCGCCTGGAGCCTCGTGTGGGCGAACACCACCTCGCAGGACGGGAAGGCCCAGCGGTACTGGCTGCACAGGCCCACGTCGTCCTCGACGATGAGCAGCTTGGGCAGCAGCTTGGGCATCGGCGCGTTCACCGCCCGGCCTCCTCGGCCAGCGCCAAGCCGCGGGCCTCCGCCCGTCCTCCGGGCCGTGCCGGAACGTGGCACGGCCCGTCGGCGCGCGGCAGCACGAGGCGCATGGTGGGGCCGGCGCCGGGCGCGCTGATGGCCTGCACGTCGCCGCCACCTTCCCGCAGCAGCTCCCGCGCCTGGAACGCGCCGATGCCGGAGCCTTGGCGCTTCGATGTGCCGAAGGGCTGGAACAACTGGTCCCGGACGAACTCGGAGGTCATGCCGCACCCCTTGTCGATGATCTCGATGACGACCTGCTGCGCCTCGTGCCGCAGGCGGACCCGCACCGGCTCGCTGCCGGACGCCTCGGCCGCGTTGTTCAGCAGGTGCGTCACGGCGGTGTCGAACGCATCCGGGCTGATCGCCACGGCGGCCGTCGATCCGTCGTGCTCCAGCGTCAGCGCCGTGCGCCGCACCCGGCGGTAGGTGGCGAGCAGCGCCTCCAGCCGCGGCGCCGGCGCCAAGGCCGCGGGCGCCCGGTCGGCGGGCGGCGCGTCCAGCCGGCGCAGTAGGGCGGCGCTCTTCTGCACGGAGGCGCCGCCCGTTTACCGCATGTCGCGCGGGAACTCCGGGTTGGCGATGTGGCGCTCGGCGTTGGACAGCAGCAGGGACAACTGGCTCGACACGTTCTTGATGTCGTGCGCGACGAAGGCGAAGCGCTTGCCGTAGTCGTGCAGGTGCCGGGTCTGCAGCAGGACGCGCGTGGCGCGCTGCTCGGCGACGAACCCCGCGGCCTCCCGGCCCACGATGCGGAGCAGGTCGAACACCTCCTGGTCCAGCTCGAACGGCGCCCGCGGCGGCCCGGCCAGCACCAGGCCGATCTGCTGCTCGCCGTCCACCAGCGGGATCGCCAGCCACAGCCGCCCGAGGCCGTCGAGCGGCGGCGCGCTGGCGCCGTCCAGCACTGCGATCCACTCCCCGCCGCGCATCGCGGCCACCACGGGGTGGCCCGGCGGCACCGGGCCGCAGGCCGGCATGTTCCACGACCCCGACCATTGGAACGCGCCCGCGCCGCCGTCGCGCAGGAAGAGCGCGCCATGGGGGCTGTCCACCACATCCGCGAGCGCGCGGATCACCCTTGTGTGCAGCGCCGCCCGCCCCTCCGACTTGGTGGCCGACAGCGTGTCGATGCAGTTGAGCCATTGCTGGCGGTAGTCGTAGCGCCGGGCGAAGAAGTGCTCGACCACCGTGCGGCGCAGGCGGGAGCGGGCGGAGCCGGAGGTGAGCAGCAGGCCGAGGCCGATCAGCGCCGCGAAGGCCATGCTGGCCTCGGCCATCCAGGCCCAGCCGGCGCCGAACCGCCGGAACGCCTCGCCGGCCGCCGACAGCGCCAGCAGCACCGCGCCGCTCAGGATCAGCGTGGCGCTGTGGAACACGGCGGTGTGGGACAGCTGCAGGCTTGGCCGCCAGCGCCGGTCGCGCGCCGCCGCGGCCACCAAGGGCGGCGCCACGATGATGACGGCGATAG
>CAXTTB010000107.1:0-9415 GCA_964246905.1 uncultured Acetobacteraceae bacterium
CCCCGGCGCCGCGCGCCACGCCTGGACCCCGCCGCCGCCGGGCACGCCGCCGCGGCTGGAAGTGCGTAACCTCACGGTGCCGGGCGAGGTGGCGGACGTGTCGTTCAGCCTGATGCCCGGCGAGGTCGTGGGCGTCGCCGGGCTGCTCGGCTCCGGGCGGACGGAGCTGGCCTTGGCGCTGTTCGGGATGCGCCCGGGCTATGCCGGCGAGATCCGGCTGGACGGGCGCCCGGTGCCGCTGCGGAGCGTCGCCGACGCGGTGGCCGCCGGCATCGCATACGTGCCGGAGGACCGGCTGACCGAGGGCCTGTTCCCCGCCCGCTCCATCGACGACAACCTGCTGGCGGCGTCGCTCGACCGGCTCGCCGGGCCGGCCGGGTGGCTGGACTTCGCCGCCGGGCGGCGCGCGGCGGCGGGGGCGATCCGCGACATGGCCATCGCGACCCCCTCCGGGGACCGCGCGGTGTCGGAGCTGTCGGGCGGCAACCAGCAGCGCGTGGTGATCGGGCGCTGGCTGCTGACCCGGGCGCGGGTGCTGGTGCTGAACGGCCCGACGGTCGGGGTGGACGTGGGCAGCAAGGCGGGCATCCACCGCACGCTGCGCGACCTGGCCCGGGACCAGGGGCTGGCGGTGCTGATGGTGTCGGATGACGGGCCGGAGTTGGCGGAGTGCGGCCGGGTGCTGCTGGTGCACCGCGGGCGGCTCATGGGCGTGCTGGAAGGCGATGCCCTGACCGACGCCGGCATCACCGACCGCCTGCGGACCTTGGCATGACCATGCGTCTGCTGCGCTTGCCAGAGGCCGCGGTGGCGGGCGTGCTAATCGTGGCGGCGCTGGCCATCGGCACGGCCAACCCGGCGTTCTGGGGCTGGGGCAACCTGTTCGGGCTGCTGCGGAGCGCGTCGGTGTCCGGGATCATGGCGCTGGGCGTGTTGCTCGTGCTGATCGCGGGCGGCATCGACGTGTCGTTCCCGGCCTTTGCCGCGGCGGCGATGTACCTCTCGGTGCGGGCGGTGGCGGATTGGGGCTGGCCCGGCGACATCGGCCTCATGTTCCTGCTGGCCGCCGGCATCGGCCTGCTGCTTGGCCTCGCGAACGCGCTGTTCGTGCATGGCGTGCGGCTGGTGCCGCTGATCGTGACGCTCGGCACCGGGGCGGTGGTGCGCGGCTTCCTGCTGGGCGTGGTCGGCACCAGCGTGGTGAACGTCGGGCGGATGCCGGCGGAGGCGGTGGCGTTCGGCCGCCTGTCGCTGCTCCAATGGGAGGCGGGGGAGGGCCGGGTGCAGCTCTCGGCCGCCGTGCTGGTCTGGGCCGTGGCGGCGCTCGGCGTGCACCTGCTGCTGCGCTTCACGGTGCCGGGCCGCGGGCTGTATGCGCTGGGCGGCGATGCGGAGGCGGCGAAGCGGGTCGGCTTCGACGTGCGCGGCTTGACCGTGCTGGCCTACGGCCTGGCCGGCGCGTTGGCGGGCGTCGCGGGCCTGCTGCACGCCTGCCTCGCCTGGCAGGCCAGCCCGCGGGAGTTCATCGGGCTGGAGCTGGACGTGCTGGCGGCGGTGGTGCTGGGCGGCGCCAGCATCTTCGGCGGGCGCGGCAGCGTGCCCGGCACGGTGCTCGGCGTGCTGCTGCTGGTGCTGGTCAACAACAGCCTGATCCTCCTTGGCGTGCCGACGACGTGGCAGCGGGTGGTGGTCGGCGCGATCCTGGTGGGCGCCGCGGCCGCCACCGCGTTGCGCGAGCGCGGGCGGCGCCAGGCCTCATCCATCACGGCCGCTTCCATCACGGCCGGGGCCTGAGCGATGGATGCCCCAGCCCCCGTTGTCCGGCACCGTGCGGCGACGCGGGCGCTCCGCCGCCATGGCGACCTGCTGACGCTCGCGGTCCTGCTCGTGCTGGTGTTCGCGGCGATGAGCTGGTGGGTGCCGTCCGGGCGGTTCCTGCGCCCGGCGAACTTCGAGGGGCTGTCGTTCGTCGCGCCCGAACTCGGCCTGCTGGCCGTCGCCACCATGGCGGCGATGCTGACCGGCGGCATCGACCTGTCGCTGATCGGGGTCGCCAACCTGGCCGGCATCCTCGCCGGGCTGCTGTTCCACTGGGCGGCGGGCACGTCGCGCGGCCCGGCGCTGGCCGGGCTGTCGCTGCCCTGGGTCGCCGCCGGGGTGGGGTGCGCGCTGCTGGTGGGGGCCTTGGCCGGGCTGCTGAACGGGGTGCTGATCGCGCGGCTGCGGATCACGCCGATCCTGGCCACCATCGGCACCGGGCAGGCGTTCACCGGGCTGGCTTTGGTGCTGACCGGCGGGCCGGCGGTGGTCGGGTTCCCGGCCGGGTGGCAGGCGCTGGGCGGCGGCACGCTGGGGGGCGTCGCCGGGCCGCTCTGGGTGCTGCTGGGGTGCGCGGCGGGCGTGGGCGTGCTGCTGTCCCGCACGGTGTGGGGGCGGACGCTGACGCTGATCGGGTCGGGCGCGCGGGCGGCGGAGTTCGCGGGGCTGCGGACCGTGCGGGCGGTGATCCTGTCCTACGTGCTGGCGGGGGTGCTGGCGGCCGTCGCCGGGGTGCTGCTGTCCGCGCGCACCAACGCGGCCAAGAGCGACTACGGCACCAGTTATCTGCTGCAGGCCATCCTGGTCGCGGTGCTGGCCGGCACCAACCCGGCGGGCGGGCGCGGCTCGGTCCCCGCCGTGCTGCTGGCGCTGTGCACGCTGATGCTGCTGTCGAGCGGGTTCCAGCTCATGCGGTTCAGCAACTTCCTGGTGGACTTCATCTGGGGCGCCACGCTGCTCGGCGCGATGGCGCTCGGGGCGGTGCTGCGCCGCGGCGGGCGCTGATGCCGCGCCATTTCATTGTGGGATGATGCCCGCTATAGGATTTTTAGCTTTGTCGCCAACACCCGGCCCGGCGGGGCCGCAGCCCGCCACGCGCGCACCGCAATCCATGGGCAACATGGCATCGGCTTGAACGGAGAGGACGCATGAAGGACACCAGACGCAGCTTCATCACGGCCCCGGCGCGCGGCGCGGCGGCGCGCGGCGTCCAGGCCGCGGCGCCCGGCGCCTTCGCGCCACGGGCCGCGGCGCAGGGCAAGGGCCTGGTCGGCGTCGCCATGCCCACCAAGTCCTCCGCCCGCTGGATCGCCGACGGGGACAACATGGTGAAGGTGCTGAAGTCGCGCGGCTACGCGACCGACCTGCAGTATGCCGAGGACGACGTGCCGAACCAGCTCTCGCAGATCGAGAACATGGTCACCAAGGGCGCCAAGGTGCTGGTGGTCGCGGCCATCGACGGCACCACGCTGTCCGACGTGCTCGGCCAGGCGGCGCGGGGCGGCATCAAGGTGATCGCCTACGACCGGCTGATCCGCAGCACGCCCAACGTCGATTACTACGCCACCTTCGACAACTTCCAGGTCGGCGTGCTGCAGGCGTCGTCGCTGGAGACCGGCCTGGGCCTCAAGGACGGCAAGGGGCCGTTCAACATCGAGCTGTTCGGCGGCTCGCCCGACGACAACAACGCCTACTTCTTCTACGACGGCGCGATGTCGGTGCTGCAGCCCTACATCGACCGCGGCAAGCTCGTGGTGCCCAGCCGGCAGCTCGGCATGGACAAGGTGTCCACCCTGCGCTGGGACGGCGCCACCGCACAGGCGCGCATGGACAACCTGCTCAGCGCCTACTACTCGAACAAGCGCCTCGATGCCGTGCTGTCGCCGTACGACGGCATCTCCATCGGCGTCATCTCCTCCCTCAAGGGCGTCGGCTACGGCAGCGGCGACCTGCCGATGCCGTTCATCAGCGGGCAGGACTGCGAGATCTCCTCCGTCAAGGCGATCCTGGCGGGCGAGCAGTACTCCAGCATCTTCAAGGACACCCGCGACCTGGCGCGCGTCACCGTCGATATGGTGGACGCCCTGCTGAGCAACCAGCCGGTCACGGTCAACGACACCAAGAGCTACAACAACGGCGTCAAGGTGGTGCCGGCCTATCTGCTCAAGCCGGTGATCGTGGACAAGTCGAACTGGCAGGCGACGCTGATCGACAGCGGCTACTACACGAAGCAGCAGATCCAGTAAGGGCGAGGAGCGACAGGCGCGGGGCCGCTGGCTCCGCGCCTTAGGGTTATAGGGAGCAGGAATGGCCGACATCCTGGACATGCGCGGCATCACCAAGCGGTTCGGTCCCGTGACGGCACTCCGCGACGTGACCCTCACCGTCCGCGCGGGCGAGATCCACGCCCTCGTCGGCGAGAACGGCGCGGGCAAGAGCACGCTGATGAAGGTGCTGAGCGGCGTCTATCCCACCGGCAGCTACGAGGGCCGCATCGTCTATGACGGGGAGGAGCGGCACTTCCGCGGCATCGCCGACACGGAGGCGCTGGGCATCATCATCATCCACCAGGAACTGGCGCTGATCCCGCTATTGTCGATCGCCGAGAACATCTTCCTGGTCCGTCCGCCGTCCCGCTTCGGAGTGATCGACCGCGGCGCGGTGCACGCCCGCGCCAAGGCGCTGCTGGCCAAGGTCGGCCTGCACGAGGCGCCCGACACGCTCGTCACCGACATCGGCGTCGGCAAGCAGCAGTTGGTGGAGATCGCGAAAGCCTTGTCGAAGCAGGTCCGCCTGCTGATCCTCGACGAGCCGACCGCGAGCCTCAACGAGCGGGACAGCGCGGCGCTCCTGGACCTCTTGGTAGAGTTCCGCGCCCAGGGCATCTCCTCCATCCTGATCTCCCACAAATTGAACGAGGTGACCCGTGTCGCCGACCGCGTCACCGTGCTGCGCGACGGGCGCACGGTGGAGACGGTGGACTGCCGCACCGCGCCCATCGAGGAGGACCACATCATCCGGCGCATGGTGGACCGCGACCTCGACAGCCGCTTCCCCGAGCACGCGCCGCAGATCGGCGAAGAGGTGTTCCGCGTCGAGGACTGGTGGGTGGACCACCCGCAGCACCCCGGGCGCCGCGTGGTGCGCGGCGTGGACTTCCATGTGCGGCGCGGCGAGATCGTGGGGATCGCCGGGCTGATGGGCGCGGGGCGGACCGAGTTCGCCATGAGCGTGTTCGGCCGCTCCTACGGGCGGGAGGTCAGCGGGCGCGCCTTCATGGACAACAAGCCGGTGGACCTGTCCACCGTGCCGCGCGCCATCGCCGCAGGCCTCGCCTACGTGACGGAGGACCGCAAGCATTTGGGCCTGATCCTGGGGGAGGACATCCGCAAGAACGTGACGCTTGCGAACCTCGGCGGCGTGTCGAGCGGCACGGTGATCGACGACATGCGGGAGCTGGCCGTCGCCGACGACTACCGCGGGCGCATGAGGATACGCTGCTCCAGCGTGTACCAGGAAAGCGGCAACCTGTCGGGCGGCAACCAGCAGAAGGTCGTGCTGTCGAAGTGGCTGTTCTCCGGCCCGGAGGTGCTGATCCTCGACGAGCCGACGCGGGGCATCGACGTGGGCGCCAAGTACGAGATCTACCAGATCATCAACGCGCTCGCCGACAGCGGCAAGGGCGTCGTGGTCATCTCGTCGGAGATGCCGGAGCTGCTGGGCCTCTGCGACCGCATCTGCGTGATGAACGAGGGCGCCTTCGTGGGGGAGTTCTCCCGGGCGGAGGCGTCGCAGGAGAAGATCATGCGCTCGATCATGCGCAAAGGGGAGCAACCATGAGCGACATCACCGTCACCCCCATCGCACGGCCCGGCCAGAGCGGCTTCCTCAAGGCGAACCTCCGCCAGTACGGCATGTTGCTGTCGCTGTTCGCGATCATGCTGTTCTTCGAGGTCGCGACCAACGGCACCCTGCTGCGCCCGCTCAACCTGACCAACCTCGTGCTGCAGAACAGCTACATCGCCGTCATGGCGCTGGGGATGCTGCTGGTCATCGTCACCGGGCACATCGACCTGTCGGTGGGGTCGGTCGCCGGGTTCATCGGCGCGCTGGCGGCGGTGATGATGGTGCAGTACCAAATTCCGTTCGTCCCGGCGGCCATTGCGTGCCTCCTCGCGGGCGGGCTGATCGGCGCGGCGCAGGGCTACTGGGTCGCCTACTTCAAGATCCCCTCCTTCATCGTGACGCTGGCGGGGATGCTGGTGTTCCGCGGGCTGATGCTGGCCGTGCTCAGCGGCCAGTCGGTCGGGCCGTTCCCCGTGTCGTTCCAGCGGCTGTCCTCGGGCTTCCTGCCGGACCTGGCGGAGTTGGGCGGCTTCCGCTGGTCCTCCATGCTGCTCGGCGTGCTGGTGGCGCTGGCGCTGGCCTATGTGAACATCCGCAACCGCGCCCGGCGCGAGCAGCATGGTGTGGAGAGCGAGCCGTTCGGCTTCTTCGCCGCCAAGAACGCGCTGATGCTCGCCGCCGTTTGCGGCCTCACCTACCTGATCGTCTCCTACCGCGGCCTGCCCAACGTGCTCGTCATCATGGCGGTGCTGATCGCGCTCTATGCCTTCGTCACCACCCGCACCACGGTGGGCCGGCAGGTTTACGCAGTGGGCGGCAACGAGAAGGCGGCGAAGCTGTCGGGCATCGGCACGGAGCGGCTGACCTTCCTCACCTTCGTCAACATGGGGGTGCTGGCGGCGCTGGCCGGGCTGATCTTCGCGGCGCGGCTCAACACCGCGACGCCCAAGGCCGGGGTAGGGTTCGAGCTGGACACCATCGCCGCCTGCTTCATTGGCGGCGCGTCGGCCTATGGCGGCGTGGGCCAGGTCACGGGCGCGATCATCGGGGCGTTCATCATGGGGGTGATGAACAACGGCATGTCGATCCTGGGCATCGGCATCGACTACCAGCAGGTCATCAAGGGCCTCGTGCTGCTGGGCGCCGTCTGCGTGGACGTTTACAACCAGAAACGCTGACCGCCCAGCGCCCCGGTCGGCGTGCCCGTGCAATACTCCGGCATGGGCGCCGAACCCTGGCACACGCCTTGCGTAACCTTCTGCATCAGTTTGCAGCACGGTCGGCGAATGGTAGTCTCAGGTCATGCAGAAGCGCGTCACACCTCCCAGCCGCCTACGCCCGAGCCTCGGCGCCCCTTGCCGATCCTGACCGTCCGTCACCGGACCACCTACCGCTACCGCCGGCCCGTCTCGTTCGGGGAGCACCGCATGATGCTCCGCCCGCGCGACAGCCACGACCAGCGGCACCTTGAGGCGCGGCTCGACATCACGCCGGAGCCGGTGCAGCTCCGCTGGGTGCACGACGTGTTCGGCAACAACGTCGCCTACGCCCGCTTCGGCGGCCGGGCGCAGGAGCTGACCTTCCTCAGCACCCTGCGGGTCGAGCACGCCAGCCAGGAGCCGCAGGACGTCGAGGCGTGCCTCGAGGACTACGCCCGGGTTTACCCGTTCAGCTACGACCCCGACGACATGGCGGACCTGCTGCGCTCCATGGAGCGGCACTACCCGGACCCGACGCACCAGCTCGACCTTTGGGCGCGGTCCTTCCTGCGCACGGACGGCCCCAGCGGCACGCTGGCCATGCTGACCGCGATGACCCACCGCATCCGGCGGCAGTTCACCTACCGGGTCCGGCAGGAGGCCGGCATCCAGCCCCCCGCCACGACGCTGCGCCTCGGCACCGGCACCTGCCGGGACTTCGCCGTGCTGATGATGGAGGCGGTCCGCTGCCTCGGCCTCGCCGCGCGCTTCGTCAGCGGCTACATCTACGTGCCCAGCCGCGACAAGCCCGGCACGCCCGACCACCACCACGGCGGCGGCAACACCCACGCCTGGCTGCAGGTCTATCTGCCCGGCGCCGGCTGGGTCGAGTTCGACCCCACCAACAACATCGTCGGCAACCGCGACCTGATCCGCGTCGCCGTGGTGCGCGACCCCCAGCACGCGGTGCCGCTGTCCGGCAGTTGGACGGGTGCTGCCGCGGACTGCCTCGGCATGGAGGTCAGCATCCGCGTCACGTCCGACGAGGGCGGCCAGACGTAAACAATCCCGACGCTTCCCACGAGGTTCCGATGATCCGCATCCAGGCCGGCTACACCATCTCCTACAACTGCCCGCAGCCGGTGCCGATGCTGCTGCTGCTGAGCGTGCACCCGTCGCGCGAGGCGGACCTGCTGACGCCGCAGGTGATCACGTTCGACCCGGGGATCGAGGCCCGCCGCTACACCGACGATTTCGGCAACATCTGCCACCGGATCGTGGCGCCGGCCGGCCCGCTGACGATCTCGACGCTGTTCGAGGTCCAGGACAGCGGCAATCCCGACGCGACGGTGCCGGAGGCGAGGCAGCTCCCCATCGACGAGCTGCCGTCCGGCGCCCTCGTCTATCTGCTGGGCAGCCGCTACTGCGACACCGACCTGCTGCACGAGACCGCCTGGTCGCTGTTCGGGGGCACCGAGCCGGGCTGGACGCGGGTGCAGGCGATCTGCGACTTCGCCAACGACCGCATCACCTTCGGCTACGAGCACGCGCGTCCCGACAAGACCGCGCGCAACGCCTATGACGAGCGCCGGGGCGTGTGCCGCGACTTCGCCCACCTGGCCGTGACCCTGTGCCGCTGCATGAACATCCCCGCCCGCTACTGCACGGGCTACCTGGGCGACATCCGCATCCCGCCGGTCGATGCGCCGATGGACTTCTCGGCGTGGTTCGAGGTGTTCCTGGAAGGGCCGGAGGGCGGGCGCTGGTACACCTTCGACGCCCGGTTCAACACGCCGCGGATCGGGCGCCTGCTGATGGCGCGCGGGCGGGACGCGACGGACGTGGCGCTCGTCACCAACTTCGGGCCGGCTTGGCTGGCGAAGTTCGACGTGGTGACGCAGGAGATCACTTGAAGCTCGGGTGATCCCAGCCTCGCACGGAATGTTGCGCTGCCGCTTGCATGAGCAAGCCGTTTGGCACACTCGCAGCGGTTAACGTGCCGGCGTGAGAGACTTGCGCGTATGCTTTGTAGGCGACAGCTTCGTGAACGGCACCGGGGACGACGAAGCTCTGGCCTGGGCCGGGCGCGTCTGCCGTGCCGCACGTGGCCGGGGCGTGCCGCTCACCCGCTACGACCTCGGCGTGCGCCGGGACACGAGCACGTTGATCCTGCGCCGCTGCGCGGCCGAGATGGCGGCCCGCCTCGACGGCGTGCCCTGCGACGGCCGGGTGGTGTTCTCCTTCGGCGCGAACGACGCTGCCCATGAGGCGGGCCGGCCACGGATCGAGCCGGCCGCCACGCTCGCCAACGCCCGCGCGCTGCTGGGCTGGTCGCGTGGGCGCTGGAACGGCTCTGCGCCGAGTTGGGCGTGCCATTTCTCGACCTGCACGGGCCGCTGTCGGGCGACGCGACCTGGCGGACGGAGGCGCTGGCCGGCGATGGCGCCCACCCCAATGCCGGGGGCTATGCCTGGGCTGCTGCCCTGGTGGAAGCGTGGGCGCCCTGGCGGACCTGGGTCTCGTCGCAGAACCATGGAGACGCTTGATAACGG
>CAXTTB010000108.1:0-9399 GCA_964246905.1 uncultured Acetobacteraceae bacterium
GGGGCTGCGGCCCTTCCTGCCCGGGACGCAAAATCCCTCGCAGGACCTCAGCCGCCGCCTACCGCGGCCGGTCCCAAGCGCCACATCAGTCCCATGCGCCCGAACCGCCCCGTCTATCTCGACAACCAGGCCACCACGCCGTGCGACCCCCGGGTGCTGGCGGCCATGCTGCCCTGGTTCACCGAACGCTTCGGCAACCCGCACAGCGCCGAGCACCGCATGGGCCAGGATGCGGAGGCCGCCGTCGAGGCGGCGCGGGCCGAGGTCGCGGCGCTGATCGGCGCGGAGCCGCGGGAGGTCGTGCTGACCTCCGGCGCCACGGAGGCGAACAACATCGCGATCAAGGGCGCCGCCCGCTTCGCCCGGCGCATGGGCGACCCGCGCCGCCGGGTCGTCACGGTGGCGACCGAGCATAAGTGCGTGCTGGAAAGCGTGGCCGACACGGCGGAGGACGGGTTCGAGCCGGTCGTGCTGCCGGTCGCCGCCGATGGCCGGCTGGACCCCGACGTGCTGCGCGCCGCCCTGGCCGAGCCGACCCTCTTGGTCAGCGTGATGGCAGTGAACAACGAGACCGGGGTGATCCAGGACATCGCAGGCTTGGCGGCGATGGCGCGGGAAGAGGGCGCGCTGTTCCACACCGACGCGGCGCAGGCGGCCGGGAAAATTCCCCTCGACGTGGCGGGCATCGACCTGCTGAGCCTCAGCGGCCACAAGCTGTATGGCCCGAAGGGCGTGGGCGCCTTGTATGTCCGCCGCCGCCCGCGGGTGCGGCTCGCGCCGTTGTTCTCCGGCGGCGGGCAGGAGCGCGGCCTGCGCTCCGGCACCCTGCCGACGCCGCTCGTGGTCGGCTTGGGCGAGGCCTGCCGCCTGGCGGGGCTGGAGATGGCGGAGGAGGCGGCGCGTCTGGCCGGGCTGCGCGACCGGCTGCTGGCCGGGCTGCGGCGGCACATGCCGGACCTCTGCATGAACGGGTCGCTGCGGCACCGCATCCCCGGCAACCTCAACTTGACCTTTCCCGTGCCGGCGCTGGATCTCATGCGGGCCGCGCCGGAGCTGTGCGTGTCCACCGGCTCCGCGTGCAGCTCGGCGGCGGTGGAACCCAGCTACGTCTTGCGCGCCCTTGGCTTGACGGAGGCCGCGGCGGCGCGGACCTTGCGCGTGGGGCTGGGACGCTTTACCTCCGCGGCCGATGTGGACTACGCCGTGGAGGCGTTGGCCGCCGCCGCCCTGCATCCCGCCCTTAACGCCGAGGCCTGAAATGCCCAAGATGACCTTCATCGAACGAAACGGCGCGCCGCGCGAGGTGGACGCGCCGCTGGGCCTGTCGGTGCTGGAGATCGCGCACAAGCACGGGGTCGATATCGAGGGCGCCTGCGAGGGGTCGCTCGCCTGCTCGACCTGCCACGTCATCGTCGAATCCGCCTGGTTCCAGCGGCTGGCCAAGCCGACGGAGGACGAGGAGGACATGCTGGACCTGGCCTTCGGCCTGGAGGCGACGTCCCGCCTCGGCTGCCAGATCGTCATGACGGCGGCGTTGGACGGGCTGGTGGTCAAGCTGCCGGCCGCGACGCGCAACGCGCAGGGGTAGGGGCGGCGTCATGAGAGTCGTCGCCGCGATGTCCGGCGGCGTGGACAGCAGCGTGGTGGCCGGGCTGCTGCACGAGGCCGGGCATGAGGTCATCGGCGTCACCCTGCAGCTTTACGACCACGGCGCCGCCACGGGCCGCCGGGGCGCGTGCTGCGCCGGGCAGGACATCCATGACGCGCGGGACGTGGCCGACCGCCTCGGCATCCCGCATTACGTGATCGACGCGCAGGCGCGGTTCCGCAGCGCCGTGATCGGCGACTTCGCGGACAGCTACGCCGCCGGGCAGACGCCGGTGCCGTGCGTCCGCTGCAACATGTCGGTGAAGTTCACGGACCTGCTGGGCCTGGCGCGCGACCTCGGCGCGGAGGCGATGGCGACCGGGCACTACGTGCGGCGCGTCGAGGGGTCCCGTGGGCCGGAGCTGCACCGCGCCGCCGACCCGGCGCGCGACCAGAGCTGGTTCCTGTTCGCCACGACCCGCGACCAGCTCGCGTTCTCCCGCTTCCCGCTCGGCGACATGCCCGGCAAGGAGGTGGTGCGGGGCCACGCCGCCCGGCTCGGCCTCGCGGTCGCGGCCAAGCCGGACAGCCAGGACATCTGCTTCGTGCCGCAGGGGTCCTATGCCGAGCTGGTGGCCCGGCTGCGTCCGGAGGCGGGCGAGACGGGCGAGATCACCACTCGGGACGGCCGCGTGCTGGGGCGGCATTCCGGCGTCGCGCGCTACACCGTGGGCCAGCAGAAGGCCCTGGGCGCCGCGTCGTTCGACGCCGGGCAGCGCCAGGCCGTGCTGGCGGTGGACGCGGGGCGGCGGCGCATCGTGGTGGGGCCGCGCTCCGCCGGCACCGACGGCATCCGCCTGCGCGAGGTCAACTGGCTGATCGACCCGCCCTCCGTGCCCCGGCGCTGCACGGTGAAGCTGCGGGCGCGGGAAGCACCGCAGCCCGCGTCCGTCGTGGCGGCTGAAGCCGGCGCCGCCGTCCGGCTCGACACGCCAGCCCTGGCCGCGCCGGGCCAGGCCTGCGTGTTCTATGACGGAGACCGCGTGCTCGGCGGCGGCTTCATCGAGCGGGAATGACGCAGGGGAACCGCTTGGAGCATGTCAGGTTGCCTGTTGGATGACGGTTTCGAGGTCGCGGGTCTTCCAGCCGGCTGATTTGCGGCGGGTCTCGAGGCTATGCTCGTCTCTGGCGCTGCGCGGCGGGTTGAGGGCGGTGTGGCCCACGGTTGCCGTGTCCTGCGGGCCATGGCCGGAGCGCAGGCGGTCCCCGATGCGCCGATGCGCGCGGACGGCTTGGGCGAACAGGGTGGCGTCCGGTGCCAAGCTGCGATAGGGCCGCCGCTCGCGGGTGGTCTCGCCGCCCCGCTCCACCTCGGCTTCGGCCATGGCGATGGATTTGAGGCCGGGGGGAGCGGCGGTCGGTCTGCAAGAAGCCCCCTCGTGGCTGACGGCGAAGCGGCGGGTCTCGACGCGCCCGTGGCCTGCGTCGGTGGTCTTGTTGGACTTGGCCTCGCACGCCGGCTGGCCGGGCACGGGGCGTTGACCCGCGGCCCAGGCGGAGGCCAGGCGCAGCCGCGCCCGACGGCGGATGTCCACGAAGTCTGCGGATGTCCACGAAGCCCTCTGCGCCGGCCAAGGTGCCGCACGGCACCACAAGCAGCGCCTCGGGCAGCGGGGACAACCTTCCAGGGCTGCCGCGGGCCGCGCGACGCCGCGCAGTGGCCGAGGAAGGATACGCCGACCGGGGATGCCACGACCGCCTCCGAACCAGGGAAGCCCAACACGGACCGCATCCCACCGTGACCAGGGAACCCACCGCGCCTGCCAAGGGGACGCGGGGGGCCGCCGGCTGGTGAAGAACACGATGAAGCGCGTGGGCATGATGTTCAGCCAGCAGAAGGCGGCTGGGACGATGCGGGCGATCCAGGGAGCGGGGCCGGTGACGCTTTGGGCAGTGGTCGGGTGATTTAGTAATCCAGCAGCGTGAAGCTAACCAGCCGATCAATGCCGGGCACATGGACCTTCGTAAGTAGAGCTTGACTTCAAGGAGTCCTGCTGCGTCTCGTGCGACAATCTAAGGTAAACATTAGGAATTGCTCCCAAAAAAGCAGAGTATGATTCAGTCTTGGGAACACTGACTTTGTTCACCTTTGATCCTGATGGTACATTCTTCCGCCCAACGAGAAACCAAGTTGCGGCCCCGTTACACCGAGCAGGATAAATGGCGAAATCAGAAGATATGCCTCAAGCCCCATCATGGGGCCAGCTTTCCAAGGGTGAATTGTGCGAGTGGGTGTAAGCTTCCTGCGACGAAGAGCCAAGCGGGGCCTATGAGCCACCAGTGATAGGGGGCGGTCGAGTTGATGCCGTAGAGGTAGGCGGCAGCCGGCGCGAACACGCCGGTGACGACTGAACCCGCCGCGAGCGTGTTCAGCCGCGTCGCAAAGAGCTTGCGACGCTCGTTGACAGCCGTATTCACTGTGCTGGCGCAGACTTGGCGGCGCTTTGCAGACCGATTTCGATCAAGCGGCGGGCCGCTTCTGCCCTTGAAGGCAGGTCGCGTTGTTGCCGCTGCCAATCGTGGATTTGAGCGCTGAGCTTGGGTTGCAGTCGAATTTCGAATCGACTTGGCTTCTATTCTATTATCGGCACATACGGTTGCTGCGTATTAGCCGTCAAGTCCGCTAGTCTAACTGCGTCATGGAATTGTCCTGTATGTGAGGGATGATGGAACCGGATGCAGGGTTGGTGCGGGCTGGCGAGGCGCGGTTCGCGGCGTATCTGGATGGGATCACGGCGGTGCTGGGCCACGCGAGCCGGGTCGGTCCGGCTCGGGCCTGCTGCACGGGGCTGCTGCTGCCGGGCGGGCGCAAGAGCGTGGAGCCGATGGCGGCCCGCGTGGGGCCGGCTCGCGTGCAGGCGGCGCACCAGTCGCTGCACCACGTCGTGTCGAAGGCGGAGTGGGATGATGCGGCGGTGTTCGGGGCGCGGTGCGCGGGCAGGTGCTGCCCGCCCCGGAGCGGCATGGGCCGGTCGCCTGCTGGATCGTGGACGACACCGGCTTCCCGAAGCAGGGCAGGCATTCGGTGGGCGTGACCCGGCAACACTGCGGTCAGTTGGGCAAGCAGGACACCTGCCAGGTGGCGGTGAGCCTGTCGGTGGCCAACGGCCACGCGAGCCTGCCGGTCGCCGATCGGCTCCACCTGCCCGAGGCCTGGACGGGTGATGCCGGAGGCGATCACGTTCGAGACCAAGACCATGACCGCGCTTGGGCAGATGCGCCAGGCGCTGGCCTATGGCGTGACGGCCGGCATCGTGCCGGGCGATGCAGCGAAACGCGAAGCGTTTGCGCGGGGCTATGGCGACGAGACCGCGTTCCGGGTCGGCGCGCGCGGTCCCGGCCTGTCCTACGTGCTCGGCATACGGCCGGGGACGACCATCTGGCGGCCAGGCCAGGCGCCGCTGCCGCCCGCGCCTGGCGCACGGCGACGTGGCGCCAGGGCGCCCAAGCTGCGCTGCCTTCCCGCTTTGCCGCCCTGCGGGTCCGCCCGGCACATCGCGACGGAACGCGCGCCACGCCCTGGCCGGAGGAGTGGCTGCTGGCCGAGTGGCCCCAAGGCAGGGCGGAACCCACAAGATACTGGCTGTCCAGCCTGCCCCCGCGCACCGCGCCCAAGCGCCTGGTGCACACGGCCAAGGCGCGTTGGCGCCTCGAGCGCGACCATCAGGAACTCAGGCAAGACGTCGGCCTCGGACACTATGAGGGCCGCACCTGGGAGGGCCGCACCTGGCGGGGCTTTCACCATCATGCCAGCTTGTGCGTCGCAGCCTACGGCTTCCTGGTCGCCGGGCGCTGCCTTTCCCCCCTCGGCAGCGTTTCACCCGCGAGCAGACCGGGACACCTCAGCCCTCCCAAGCCTTCCAGCCGCGCGGCACCGCCCATCCGGCCCGAACGCCATGTCCCGCAGCCCATCGCCTCCGTCCGGCGCCGCCTGACCGCCAGCCTCGTCAGGAACCTGCCGCACCCCCCCTGCTGCCTGCAGGCCCAAAACCAATGCCAGAAACGAAACGACGAATCGACACAGTAGGATCAAGCGCCATGTCCGGTGCCTGGCCCAACGCCAACTCTCTCCCTTCCTTGTTCGTCCGCCACTGCCTCATTCCGGCGGACTTCAGGCGCGGACTTCGGAAGGAATCCATCCGGGGGGAGCCGCACCGGGCACCGCGGGACCAGCTACTTTAAAGCGTCTGACAGGCTGATCCGGCCCGCGCCGGGCTTTAGCGGCTGCGGCTGCTGCGGGCCAGGCGCCCAGCCGGTGATGCTGGCGAAACGGAGCGTCGCCGCCATGCGCCCGTCGCGCTGTGGTGCTGTGGACAGCGCCGCGGGGAACAGGGCGCGCGGCGGGGTGCGCCGGTCCCGCAGTGCCACCGCGTTGCCTTCGCCTGCGGCGCGCAGGTCGCGCAAGAGGGCGAGCGGGTCGGCGTAGCGCAGCGAGATCTCCTCCACGTCCGCCACCGGCAGGGCGAAGCCGGCGCGCTGCAGCAGGGCCGCGAGGTCGCGCAATTCCGGGAACGGCGACACGCGCGGGGACGCGCCGCCCAGAAGTTCGGCCTCCGCCGCCGTGAGCGCCGTGCGGAGTTCGCCCAGCGTGCCCAGCGACGGCAGGCTGGCGAGCAGCAGGCCGTCCGGGCGCAGCGCCTGCCGCAACTGGATCAGCGCGCCGGGCAGGTCGTTGACCCAGTGCAGGGACAGGCTCGCCACCACCAGGTCGAAGCTGCCCGGCGCGAAGGGCAGCCATTCCTCGTCCGCCGCGACGGCCAGCCCGCCGCTCAACGCCGCCATCCGCGCCGATAGGTCGCAACTGACCACCTCGATCCCCCGGGCGCGCAGCATCGGCGCCACGACCCCGCGCCCGCCCACGTCCAGCGCCTGGGTGAAGCGGTGCGTGGTGTCGTCCAAACGGTCCAGCAGACGCTCGGCGCAGTCCTGCAACAGGTCGGCGACCTGGCCCGCTGTGGCGGCGGCGCGGTCGCGGTGCAGGCGCACGGCCCGGCGGTCGAAGACGGTGGGATCGCTCATGCTTCTGCATGTGCGTGCGGCCCTCGCCCCTGCCAAGCGTTTTGACCGCGCTGCCCCTCAGCCGGTAAGCTGCGCGGACGATAGGGAAGGGGACCCCGCCCATGAACGCGCCCGCAGCCTCCGCCGCCCGCACCGCCGCAGTCGCCGCCGCCATGGACCGCGTCAAGGCGATCGAGCGCGGACAGGGCGTCACCCGCCCGTCGCTCGACGCCATCCTGGCCGAGATGCTGGGCCTCGCCGGGCAGGAGGCGCTGTTCTCCGAGGCCGAGTTCCCTCCGCCGCCCGAGGGCGAGAAGGGGTCCAAGCGTTACCTGCTGCAAGAGGACCCGGACGGACGGTTCGCCATCTACCTCCTGGCGCTGAACCCCGGCAACGCCACCAAGCCGCACGACCACACCACCTGGGCCGTGGTGTCGGCGGTGGACGGGCAGGAGCTGAACCGGGTGTACCGCCGCACGGACGACGGCTCGGCGCCGGGCAAGGCAATGCTGGAGCTGGCGCGCGAGGTGATGGTGGAGCCGGGCCGCGGCATCGCGCTGATGCCCGACGACATTCACAGCATCCACACCTTCGGCGACAAGCCGACCCGGCACCTGCACGTGTACGGCCTGGCGCTGGAGAAGCTGGACGCGCGCCAGGGCTTCGACCTCGAACAGGGCACGGTGCAGCCGTACAACAAGGCCTTCATGAAGCCCACCGCCAACCGATGACCCGTATCGACCCGGCGACGCTCCGCGCCTGGATCACGGACGGACGCGAGCTGGCGGTCCTGGACGCGCGGGAGGAAGGGGAGTTCGGCCTGGGCCACCTGTTCTGGGCGGTCCCATGCCCGCTGTCCCGCGCCGAGCTGCGCGTGCCCGTGCTGCTGCCGCGCCTCGGCACGCGCATCGTCTGCGTCGATGACGGGCGGGGCCTGGCCGAGCGGCTGGCCGAAGTCCTGGCCGGGCAGGGCGCCACCGACCTGCACGTGCTGGAGGGCGGCACCCCGGCCTGGGAGGCCGCCGGCTTCGTGCTGTTCAGCGGCGTCAACGTGCCGAGCAAGGCATTCGGCGAGTGGGTCGAGCACCATTACGGCACCGAGAGCGTCGATGCCGCCGAGCTGAAAGGCTGGATCGACGCCGGCCGCGACATGGTGGTGCTCGACAGCCGGCCGTGGGACGAGTTCCGCGCCATGTCGATCCCCACCGGCATCAACGTGCCCGGCGGCGAGCTGGCCTACCGCATCGGCGACCTGGCGCCCGACCCGGCGACCCTCGTGGTGGTGAACTGCGCCGGGCGCACCCGCAGCATCCTGGGCGCCGAGAGCCTGCGTCGTGCCGGGGTGCCGAACCCGGTGGTGGCGCTCCGCAACGGCACGATGGGCTGGGAACTGGCCGGCTTCCGGTGCGAGCGCGGGGAGGTCCGGCGCTATGCCCCCGGGGTCCCGGCGACCGCGGGCACGGCGCTCGCCCGCGCCCGGGCGTTCGCCGAGGCGTCGGGCGTCGGCGTGATCGGGCCGCTGGACCTGGAGCGGTTCGAGGAGGACCCGGACCGCACGCTGTACGTGCTGGACGTGCGTGACCCCGCCGAGTTCGCGCAGCGCCGCCGCCCGGGCAGCCGCAACGCGCCGGGCGGCCAGTTGGTCCAGGCGACGGATGGATGGGTCGCCGTCCGCGGCGCGCGCATCGCCTTGCTCGACGACGACGGCGTTCGCGCCCGCATGGCCGGGGCCTGGCTGCGGCAGATGGGCCACCGCGACGTGTTCGCCGTGGAGGGCGGGCTGGACGACGCCAGCCCCACGGCCGCCGCGCAGCCATCCTTGCCGGATGTGCCCTTGGCTGGACCGGGCAGCCTGGACGGCGCGCTGGTGGTCGATCTGGCGCGGAGCGTGGAGTTCCGCGCCGGCCACATCCCCGGCGCCGTTTGGGGCATCCGCACCCGGCTCGACGCGCTGCGCGACCGGCTGGCCCGTGCCGAGCGCGTCGTCGTGACCTCGCCCGACGGCGTGCTGGCCCGGCTCGCGGTGGCGGAGCTGCAGGGCCTGGCGACCGCGCCGGTGCAGGCGCTGGACGGCGGGACCGCAGTGTGGGCCGCTGCCGGCAATGCCTTGGCCGCCGACCGCGCCGACCCGCCGGACGAGGCCTGCGCCGACGTGTACCTGCGCCCCTACGACCGCAACTCCGGGGTGGAGGCGGCGATGCAGGCCTACCTGGATTGGGAGATCGACCTGCCGCGGGAGATCGAGCGCGACGGTACGGTGCGCTTCGGTGTCTGAACGGCTGCTGGCCTCCGCTTGGCTGCTGGACTCGGGGCGCCGGGGCGTCGGGCTGCTGCTGGACGTGCTGCTGCCGCCGCAGTGCCTGACCTGCGACGCGCCGGTGGGAGCGCCGGGGCAGTTCTGCGCCGACTGCTTCCGGCGCACGGGGTTCGTGACCGACCCGTGCTGCGCGTGCTGCGGGCGCCCGTTCGGCTCGGCGATGCAGGGCGGCGCGTCGGGCCTGTGCACGGACTGCCGGGAGCACCCGCCGGCGTGGACGGCGGCGCGGGCGGCGCTGCGCTACGACGACCAGGCCCGGCGCATCCTGCTGCCGTTCAAGCACGGCGACCGGACCGAGACCGCACGCGCCTTGGCGCCGCACATGGCGCGGGCCGGGGCGGCGCTCCTGGCTGCTGCGGACTGGCTGGTGCCGGTGCCGCTGCACCGCCGGCGCCTGCTGTCCCGCCGCTACAACCAGTCGGCGCAGCCCGTCCAGC
>CAXTTB010000109.1:0-9325 GCA_964246905.1 uncultured Acetobacteraceae bacterium
GGCGGCGGGCCGCGCGGGCGATGCGGCGTTCCTCGCCGTGCTGGCGGTCGGGCTGGGCTTGGCGCTGTGGCAGATCGGGAGCTACGTGTCCGGGTCGCTCGCCTGGTCGGACCTGTTCGAGGCGCTGCAGCTCGGGCTGATCACCCTGCTGCGCGTCGTGGTGCTGATGACGCTGGCGACGCTGCTCTGGGTGCCGATCGGCGTGTGGCTGGGGCTGCGGCCGAAATGGGGGCGGCGGGCGCAGCCGGTGGCGCAGTTCCTGGCGGCGTTCCCGGCCAACCTGTTCTTCCCGATCTTCGTCGTGCTGATCGTGCGCTTCGCGGGCAACCCGGACATCTGGCTGACGCCGCTGATGATCCTGGGCACGCAGTGGTACATCCTGTTCAACGTGATCGCCGGCGCCAGCGCCTTCCCCGGCGACCTGCAGGAGGCCGCGCGCAACTTCCGGGTGGGCGGCTGGCTGTGGTGGCGCCGGGTGATCCTGCCGGGGGTGTTCCCGTACTACGTGACCGGCGCCATCACGGCGTCCGGAGGGTCATGGAACGCCGCCATCGTGGCCGAGGTCGCGAGCTGGGGCGACACGAGGCTGGTCGCGCACGGCCTGGGCGCCTACATCGCTCAGGCGACGGCGGACGGCGCGACCGCCAAGGTGGTGCTGGGCGTTGCGGTGATGTCCGGCTTCGTCGTCGCCTTCAACCGCCTCCTGTGGCGCCCGTTGTACAGTTACGCCAGCCGACGCCTGACCCTCTGAACGGAGCCTGCCCATGGACCAGACCCTTGCGGCCGAAGACCTGCTGCGGGTGCGCGGCGTCCGCCAGTCGTACCACAAGGACAGCAACGCCGACCTGGTGGTGCTCGACAACGTCGATGTGTCGCTGCGGAGCGGGGAGATCGTGGGGCTGCTGGGCCGGTCGGGGTCCGGCAAGTCCACCCTGCTCCGCATCATCGCCGGCCTGCTCGCGCCCACCGCCGGGGAGGTGCTGTGGCACGGCCAGGCGCTGCACGGCCCGGCGGCCGGCGTCGCCATGGTGTTCCAGAGCTTCGCGCTGTTCCCGTGGCTGACCGTGCAGGAGAACGTGGAGCTTGGGCTGGAGGCGCTCGGCGTGTCCCGCGCCGACCGGGAGGAGCGGGCGGAGGCCGCCATCGACCTGATCGGCCTCGGTGGCTACGAGAGCGCCTACCCCAAGGAGCTGTCGGGGGGCATGAGGCAGCGCGTCGGCCTGGCCCGCGCGCTCGTGGTGCATCCGGACCTGCTGCTGATGGACGAGCCGTTCAGCGCGCTCGACGTGCTGACCGCGGAGACGCTCCGCACCGACCTGATCGACCTGTGGAGCGAGGGCAAGCTGCCGGTGAAGTCGCTCCTGATGGTCACGCACAACATCGAGGAGGCGGTGCTGATGTGCGACCGCATCCTGGTGTTCAGCTCCAACCCCGGACGGGTCGCGAGCGAGCTGCGCGTGCCGTTCCCGCATCCGCGCAACCGGCACGACCCGGCGTTCCGGCAGATGGTCGATGACATCTACGCGCTCATGACCCGGCGCGCGCCCGCGCTCCGCACCGCGGCGGCGCCCCTGCCCACCATGGCGATGCGGCTGCACCGGGTCTCGACCAACCTGCTCGCGGGCCTTGCCGAGACCGTCGCGGCGCCGCCGTACCGCGGACGCGCCGACCTGCCGGCGCTGGCCGGGTCGCTGCAGCTTGAGCTGGACGACCTGCTGCCGATGGGGGAGGCGCTGCAGCTCCTGGGCCTGGGCGTGCTGGAGGAAGGCGACATGCGCCTCCTGGACCGCGGCCGGGTGTTCGTGGAGGCCGACACCGACACCCGCAAGCAGATCTTCGGGGAGGCGCTGCGGGCCAACGTGCCGCTGGTGGCGCAGATCCGCCGGGTGCTGGACGAGCGCCCGAACCACCGCGCCTCCGCGGTGCGCTTCCGCGACGAGCTGGAGGACTTCATGTCCCCGGACTACGCCGAGGACACGCTGTCGGCGGCGATCTCCTGGGGGCGGTATGCGGAGCTGTATTCTTATGACGAGGAGGCGGATCAGTTCTTCTTGGATGAGGAGGAGTGACGGGCGGCGTTTCAGGAAGCGCCGCCAGGGTCGGGGCTGTGGCAGCACACGCAGATCTTGTTGCCGTCAGGGTCGCGGAAGTAGGCGCCGTAATAGTCGGCATGGTAGTGCGGCCGCAACGCCGGCGCTCCCTCGTCAACTCCGCCGTTTCGTATCGCCCAAGCGTAACATTGGTCCACGCCGTCCCGGTTGGATGCCAGCAGTGCGACCATCTGGCCGTTGCCGGGATGTGCGGCTTCGCCGTTGAGTGGGCGGTCAACGAGAAACAGCGGTCTTGCGACACCTGCTTCCGCCCAGCCAGCCCAGGATTTTTCCGGGAGCCGATGTTCCCCGATTTCAAAACACGAAGCTTCAATCTTAAGGAGAGCCAGATTCGCTATCCGGACCGGCTGGCCAAGCTTGTCCCGGTCATGGTGCTGGCACTCTGCTGCAAGCCTTTCAGCCTATCCCACAACTTTGGAGCGTTTCAACACCTGATAGGTGCCGAGGGGCTATCCCAATGAATGGCCACAAACCACCAAAATAATCACAAAAATTTGATTTATATAACTATTGCTTCAGTTATTAAACTGTGTTTGCCTTGTTTTTACTTGCACCTTCACTAAGGAATGTAGAACGAACCGAAACACACAGAAAATTTCAGCAATTGGCTGAGTGAACTCTAATCCGAAGTTTTGGTTTTTATATCTATAAAATAAATAATGGGAGACTCGCATAATGCCGATCACTATCTCTGTCGTGGGTCTTTTTTTTTGGCGCAAAGCTCGATAGTCTGAACGCTGACACGCCGGTCACTAATGTCTTGAGTACAGCAAACATCGCAGCATCTCAGGGCCAAATTAATAATGTGATTGCTTTTGGATACGATCTCTCGAAGCCTCCAAATGTAGCTGTGACGTCCTTTTCGGCAACTTACGCATCTAAGTTTCAGGGCAGGAAAGTTGGAAGAATGTATGATGCTGGTGAATATTTTCTTCCTGAGGATATGAATGCCAATCCCGCTTTTAGCATCTGGCAATATTATATTCTGCAATCAAATGGAGCTTCAGCTACTAACGGTATGGTTAGATATCTCGATGACGCTAACGCGGTCGTTCCAGCTAACGGAACACTAATCTGGCGCCTCGTGTCAATTCTGGGAGGTCCAAACCCTATTCCACGTGTGGCATTTGCTCGGCAGCAGCAGTATACCTGATAAGAGCTCGGTGCATTTAGTTGGTTGAGAAGTAGTAAGCTATTTTTCTTCTTGGGTATTAACCCTTGGTACTATCAATTGTTGAATCGCTCCAAAGTTGTGGGATAGGCTGAAAGGCTTGCAGCAGAGTGCCAGCACCATGACCGGGACAAGCTTAGCCAGCCGGTCCGGATAGCGAATCTGGCTCTCCTTAAGATCGAAGCTTCGTGTTTTGAAATCGGGGAACATCGGCTTGACGCCCCAGCGTCGTGCGTAGTCAAGGGTGGCGAGGTGGCCGGGAACCTCGGGCATGGCGTCTAAGTTAGGGCCGCGTCCACTGCTCTTTTCAAAATAGCTTCTAACTCTGTCAATTTTTACATATAGATAATCAGCTTGAAAACTGGAAATATTGACCTTGGACTGCTTAAATCGACTTGTCTTAATGGTCAACATCGAACCGGGTTGATGGCGTGCAAAGGGTCGTGTGCAGCGTTCGGGCCATTTCTGATGTCACCTAAACCATTCCAGCACTGGCTTCCGCCAAAAGCCGCTGCCGGACCGCACTCCCCATGCCCCGATTGCGAAGAGGCAAGGCGCTGACTATACCTGCGGCCTGACCGAGGACCCCGCACCATGCTGAACCGCCGCACCCTGCTTGGCGCCGTGGGCGCAAGCCCGCTCATCCCGCTCGCCGCCCGCACAGCTTGGGCCGCCACCCCGCGCGACGTGCTCGTCATGGCCCGGCAGATCGACGACATCGTGAGCCTCGACCCGCAGGAATCCTTCGAGTTCAGCGGCGAGGAGGTGCTGGCCAACGTGTACGACCGGCTGATCCTGCCGGACCTCAAGGACCCGACCGTCATCAAGGGCGACCTCGCGGAAAGCTGGAGCACCAGCGAGGACGGGCTGACCACCACGTTCAAGATGGCGCCGGGCCGCAAGTTCGCCTCCGGCAACCCGGTGACGGCGGAGGACGCGGCCTTCACGCTCCAGCGCGCGGTGATCCTCAACAAGGCGCCGGCCTTCATCGTCAACCAGTTCGGCTTCACCAAGGACAACGCGGCCGACCGCATCCGCGCGGCCGATGAGCGTACGCTGGTGCTGACCCTGGCCGAGAAGGGGTCGCCGAGCTTCCTGCTCTACTGCCTGTCGGCGCTGGTCGGCAGCGTGGTGGACAAGAAGACGGTGATGGCGAAGGCGGTGGGCGACGACCTCGGCAACGCCTGGCTCAAGGCCGGCAACAGCGCTGGGTCGGGGCCGTTCCAGTTGCGGCAGTGGCGCGCGAGCGAGAGCGTGGCGCTGGAGCCAAACCCCGCCAGCCCCACCCCGCCGAAGCTTAAGCGGCTGATCGTGCAGCACCGCCCGGACGTGTCGGCGCAACTGCTGGGCCTGCAGCGCGGCGACATCGACATCGCCCGGACGCTGGCGCCCGACCAGTTGGCGTCCTTGGCGGAGGACCCGGCCTACACCCTGCTGACCGCGCCCAAGTCCTACATCAACTTCCTGGCGCTCAACCAGAACCACCCGGTGCTGTCTAAGCCGCAGGTGCGCCAGGCGTTCAAGTGGGCCATCGACTACGAGGGCATCGCCGCCAACATCACGCCCAAGGCCTGGGAGACGCACCAGGCGTTCCTGCCCAAGGGCTTCCCCGGCGCGCTCACCGACCTGCCGTTCCGCAAGGACACCGCCCGGGCCAAGGCTTTGCTGGCGGAGGCCGGAGTGCCGGCCGGCTTCGAGGTCACGCTGGACCACTACTCGGTGGCGCCGTACGCCGACGTGGCGCAGGCGGTGCAGGCCAACCTGGCGGAGGCCGGCATCAAGGCGACGCTGATCGCCGGCGAGCAGCGCCAGGTCATCACCAAGACCCGCGCCCGGCAGCACCAGGTCGCCATGGGCATCTGGGGGTCCGACTACATGGACCCGAACAGCAACGCGGAAACCTTCAACGTCAACACGGACGACAGCGAGGCGCAGACCAACCGCACCCTGGCCTGGCGCAGCCACTGGAAGGACGACGAGTTCACCGCCCGCTCGGCCGAGGCGCTCAAGGAGCCGGACGCCGCCCGCCGCGTGGCGATGTACGAGCGCCTGCAGCGCGACCACCAGGAGCGCAGCCCCTTCGTGTTCATCGGGCAGCAGGTCGAGGTCGCGGCGATGAAGAAGGGCGTGACCGGGCTGGAGCTTGCGCTGCTCGGCGACCGCACGCGCTATGCCGGGCTGAGCAAGGCGTAGCCGCCCGCAGTGGGCCGCACGGCTTGAGGCGTTTCCGGGCACTCGCCGCCACCCTGGCCAGCGTGCCGGTCACGCTGTTCGGCCTGATCCTCCTCACCTTCCTGATCGGGCGCGTCGTGCCCATCGACCCGGTGCTTGCCATCGTCGGCGACCGAGCGCCGCAGGACGTGGTGGCCCGCACCCGGCTGGAGCTTGGCCTCGACAAGCCGCTGCCCGTGCAGTTCATCCGCTACGTCGGGCAGCTCGCCCACGGCGACCTGGGCCGGTCGGTGATGACCAGCAACCGCGTCAGCACGGACATCGCCCGGTTCTTCCCGGCGACGCTGGAGCTGGCGACGGCGGCGCTGCTGGTCGCGGTGCTGCTGGGCGTGCCGCTCGGGGTGTATGCGGCGGTGCGGCAGGGGCGGTGGGTCGATACGGTGATCCGGGTGGTGTGCCTGTCCGGTTATTCGGTCCCGGTCTTCGTGCTGGCGCTCTTGGCGCTGCTGGTGTTCTACGCGACCCTGCAATGGGCGCCGGGGCCGGGGCGGCAGAGCGTGGCGTTCGACGGCATGGTGGAGCAGCGGACCGGGCTGCTGCTGCTGGACGCGGCGCTGGCCGGGGATTGGGACGCGCTCTGGGACGCCTGCAAGCAGCTCGCGCTGCCCGCCTTGGTGCTCGGCCTGTCCAACATGGCCTACATCGCCCGCATGACCCGCGCCTTCATGCTGGAGAGCCTCGGCGGCGAGTTCGTCATCACCGCCAAGGCCAAGGGCCTGTCCGCCGCCGCGGTGGTGTGGCGGCACGCCTTCGGCAACATCCTGGTGCGGCTGCTGACGGTGGTGGTGCTGACCTATGCCGGGCTGCTGGAAGGGGCGGTGCTGACGGAGACGATCTTCAGTTGGCCCGGCCTCGGCCAGTACCTGACCGGCAGCCTGCTCAACGCCGACATGAACGCGGTGCTGGGCGCGACGCTGGTGGTGGGCCTGACCTATGTCGTGCTGAACCTGGTGTCCGACCTCATGTACCGGGTCCTGGACCCCAGGGTGCGATGAAGGGGGTGCGATGAGGGGCGTGCGATGATCGTCACCCGCGGCTGGCTGCTGACCGAGGCCCCGGCCTCCCGCCAGCAGGCCGCCTGGGGACGGCGTTACCGGCTGTGGCTGCAGTTCCGCCGCAACCCGCTGGCGATGGCGGGCCTGCTCGTCATCCTGGCGCTGATCGCGCTGTCGCTGCTGGCGCCGGTGCTGGCGCCCTACGACCCCGGCGTGCAGGACCTCGGCCGCCGCCTGGCCCGGCCGTCGGCGGCGCACTGGCTCGGCACGGACGAGCTGGGGCGCGACGTGTACTCGCGCCTGCTCTACGGCGGGCGGATCACGCTCGGCATGGTGGTGGCCGTGGTGGTGCTGGTGGCGCCGCTGGGCCTCGCGGTCGGCTGCGTCGCGGGCTACGCGGGCGGCGTCTGGGACCGGCTGCTGATGCGGGTGACGGACGTGTTCCTGGCCTTCCCGCGGCTGATCCTGGCGCTCGCCTTCGTCGCTGCCCTGCGCCCCGGCGTCGCCAGCGCCGTCGCCGCCATCGCGCTCACTGCCTGGCCGCCCTACGCGCGGCTGGCGCGCGCCGAGACGCTCGGCCTGCGCGGCGCCGACTTCATCGCGGCGGTGCGGCTGACCGGGGCCGGGCCTGGGCGGATCGTATTGCGCCACATCGCGCCCTTGTGCCTGCCGAGCCTGATCGTGCGCGTGACGCTCGACATGAGCAGCATCATCCTGACCGCCGCCGGGCTGGGCTTCCTCGGCATGGGGGCGCAGCCGCCGTCGCCGGAGTGGGGCGCGATGATCGCCACCGCCCGGCGCTTCATCCTGGAGCAATGGTGGGTGCCGACCGCCCCCGGCCTCGCCATCTTCGCCGCCAGCCTCGCCTTCAACCTGCTGGGCGACGGCCTGCGCGACGTGCTCGACCCGAAGCAGGGGGCCTGATGCTCGTCGAGATCGACAACCTCCGCATCGCCTTCCCTACGCCGACCGGCTGGGCGGAGGCAGTGCGCGGCGTGTCGCTGACGCTCGGGCGCGAGAAGCTCGGCATCGTCGGCGAGAGCGGGTCCGGCAAGTCGCTGACCGCCCGCTCGCTCCTGCGCCTGCTGCCCGGCAACGCCCGGGTGCAGGCGGACCGGCTGGCGTTCGACGGGACGGACGTGCTGACCGCGGGCGAGAGGCAGATGCGGGCGATCCGCGGCAAGCGCGCCGGGCTGATCCTGCAGGACCCGAAATACTCGCTGAACCCCGTGATGACCGCGGGCGCCCAGGTGGCGGAGGCGTGGCGGGCGCACAAGGGCGGCAGCCGGCGGGCGGCGCGGCAGGCGGCGGTGGACCTCCTGGCCCAGGTGCTGATCCGCGACCCGGCCCGCGTCGCCGACGCCTACCCGCACGAGCTGTCCGGCGGCATGGGGCAGCGGGTGATGATCGCGATGATGCTGGCGCCCGACCCCGAGCTGCTGATCGCCGACGAGCCGACCAGCGCGCTCGACGCCACGGTGCAGGCGGAGATCCTGCGGCTGATGGAGGACCTGGTGAGCCGCCGGGGCATGGGCCTGCTGCTGATCAGCCACGACCTGCCGCTGGTCGGCCATTTCTGCGACCGGGTGGCGGTCATGTATGCCGGGCGCGTGGTGGAGGAGCTGCGGGCCGGCGGGCTGGCCCACGCCCGGCATCCCTACACCCGCGGCCTGCTGGACTGCCTGCCGCGCCTGTCCCATCCCGAAGCCCGCCTGCCCGTCATGGTGCGCGATCCGGCGTGGCTGCTCGCATGATCGGGATTGACGGCCTGCGCGTCCGGTTCGGCGCCAACGAGGTCGTGCGCGGGATCAGCCTCAGCGTGCCGCGCGGCGGCAGCTTCGGGCTGGTGGGGGAAAGCGGGTCCGGCAAGAGCACGGTGTTGCGGGCCTACTCGGGCCTCAACCCCGACTGGACCGGCGCCATGCGGCTGGACGGCGAGGAGTTGGGCCGGCGCCGCGGCCGGGCGTTCTTCTGGCGGGTGCAGATGGTGTTCCAGGACCCCTATGGCTCGCTGCATCCCCGGCAAACCGTGGACCGGGCGTTGAACGAGCCGCTGGTCGTGCATGGGCTGGCGGACCGCGACGCCCGGATCGCCCGCGCCTTGTCCGACGTGGCGCTGCCGGGCAGCGTGCGGTTCCGCTACCCGCATCAACTGTCCGGCGGGCAACGGCAGCGGGTCGCCATCGCCCGCGCCCTGATGGCGGAACCCGACGTGCTGCTGCTGGACGAACCCACCAGCGCCCTGGACGTGTCGGTGCAGGCGGAGGTGCTGAACCTGCTGCGGGACCTGCAGGAGCGCCGCGGCCTGACCTACCTGCTGGTAAGCCATAACCTCGCGGTCGTGGCCCATCTGTGTTCCATGGTCGGCGTCATGCAGGGCGGCGAGTTGGTGGAAACCCTGTCGTCCGACGACCTGCGCGCCGGCCGCGTGCGCCATCCGCACACGGCCGGGCTTCGCGCCCTCACCGTCGAGCTTGAGGAAGGGGAAGCCCAGCCAGCCGTGGCCGGCTGAGCCGTTGCGTCAAACGGTGCGCGTACCGAGGTTGATGCCTGCGCCGTCGAACGCGCTGCCGCCCTCCGCTTCCGTGGGGACCTGGCCCTGCGGGGTCATCTTGTCCACGGCGTGCGGCAGGTACTGCGAGAGTTGCGACAGCAGGTCCTGCTTCGGCATCCCGGTCTGCTGCGACCACTGGTTCACCTGCTGGTCGCCGAACACCTGGTTCAACTGGTCCGGGCTGACCGGCTGGTTCTGGCCGCTGCCGACCCAGGACTGCGCGACGTGGCCCAGCCCGGCCTGCATCAGCCGCAGCCAGAAC